>JBEION010000064.1:0-5289 GCA_040377565.1 Candidatus Nanopelagicales bacterium
AGCCTTTGGTATTTGACTAGTTTTAGCTATGCATTCCTGATGCGGTAACTGCAGCAGCTGCCTTCAAACGAGTTTCGGCGCGATGCGCTGCAGCAAGTGCTTCTGGTGAATCTTCACCGGCTGCACGTGCACGATCTAAAGCTTTCTGCGCGCGATCAACATCGATGTCGCTTGATAGTTCAGCAGTCTCAGCCAAGATTCGAACGTCATCCGAATCCATGGCTACGAAGCCACCATGAACTGCAATTGCTACTTTCGAACCTTCAGTAGGTTCAATCCGAACAACGCCGTTCACTAACAAAGACAGCACTGGTTCGTGACCTGGCAAAATGCCGATCTCGCCTTCTGGAGTCTTGGCAACGATCGACTTAGCCGAGCCAACCCAAATTTTGCGGTCAACGGCTACGACGGAAACGTTAAGTTCAGACACGATTAGCCCTGAAGCTTCTTGGCGTTCTCGATAACGTCATCGATGCCGCCAGCCATGAAGAATGCCTGCTCTGGCAGGTGATCGTATTCACCTTCAGTTAGCTTCTTGAATGAAGCAACAGTTTCTTCAACTGGTACGAAGGAACCCTTTTGGCCGGTGAAGGCTTCAGCCACGAACATGTTCTGTGACAGGAAGCGCTCAATACGACGAGCACGGTTAACCAGGATCTTGTCTTCTTCGGAAAGTTCATCGATACCAAGAATGGCGATGATGTCCTGAAGTTCCTTGGCCTTCTGAAGAATTCGCTTAACTTCTGCAGCAACTGCGTAGTGCTCAGCGCCAACGTAACGGGCATCCAAAATACGGGAGCTGGAATCAAGTGGATCCACAGCCGGGTAGATACCCTTTTCCGAAATCGGACGGCTAAGTACGGTGTTCGCATCAAGGTGAGCGAAGGTTGCAGCTGGAGCCGGGTCGGTCAAGTCATCTGCAGGAACGTAAATTGCCTGAAGTGAAGTAATCGAGTGGCCACGAGTTGAAGTAATGCGCTCTTGAAGCACACCCATTTCATCAGCAAGTGTTGGCTGGTAACCCACCGCGGAAGGCATACGGCCAAGAAGTGTTGAAACTTCTGAACCTGCCTGGGTGAAGCGGAAGATGTTATCGATGAACAGAAGTACGTCCTGCTTTTGAACATCGCGGAAGTACTCAGCCATGGTTAGTGCTGACAAAGCCACGCGAAGACGGGTGCCTGGTGGCTCATCCATCTGGCCGAATACCAATGCAGTATCAGCGATAACGCCGGACTCGGTCATTTCTAGGAAAAGGTCGTTACCTTCACGAGTGCGCTCACCAACACCAGCGAATACCGAAACACCACCGAAGTTCTTAGCAACACGAGTGATCATTTCCTGAATCAAAACAGTCTTACCTACACCGGCACCACCCATAAGGCCGATTTTTCCACCCTTAACGTAAGGGGTTAGCAAGTCAATAACTTTGATACCTGTCCAGAAAACTTCAGTCTTTGATTCAAGCTGATCAAAGGTTGGTGCTGGACGGTGGATTCCCCAACGCTCTTTGATTTCAAGTGATGCTTCTGGCACGTCAAGTGGCTTACCAAGTGTGTTCCATACGTGACTCTTTGTAACGTCTCCAACTGGAACTGTGATTGAGTCACCGGTGTCGCGAACTTCAGCGCCACGAACGAGACCGTCCGTTGGCTGCATCGAGATCGCGCGAACCATGTTGTCGCCAATGTGCAAGGCAACCTCAAGAGTTAGCAGACGCTTTTCTCCATCACCGAAGTCAACATCAACTTCCAGCGCGTTATAAAGCGCTGGCATGCCTTCGACTGGAAACTCAACGTCAACAACAGGACCGGTAACGCGAGCGATTCGGCCGACAGATGTCTGTGTCGTGGTTGTCATATCTACTTACTCCCTGGTTATGCGGATGCCAGTGCGTCGGCGCCGCCGACGATTTCACTGATTTCCTGGGTGATTTCTGCCTGACGGGCCTGGTTGGCCTGACGAGCAAGTGTGCGGATTAGTTCTTCAGCATTGTCAGATGCAGACTTCATGGCACGACGACGAGCGGCGTGTTCACTGGCTGCAGCTAACAACAGTGCGGTGTAAATCATGTTCTCGACGTATCGAGGCAATAAAGCTTCGAGCACAGCTTCTGGGCTTGGCTCAAAGTCGTAAAGTGGGAAAACTTTGGTATCAAGTTTTTCGGAAGCTTCAGCTTTAGAAACTTCAAGAATTTCTACTGGAAGGATCCGACGAACTCGAACTTCTTGCACTGCCATGTTTACGAAGTGCGTGTAAACCAAATGAATTTCGTCTACGCCACCTTCGGCAGTTGGAGTGTTGAAGGCTTCAAACACTGCAGCAGCAATGCGCTTAGCATCTTCGTAAGTTGGTTGGTCTGTAAAACCAGTCCAGGAGTTTGCAATCTTGCGCTCGCGGAACTTGTAGTAACCAACTGACTTACGTCCAACTAAGTAGTGCTCAGGAGTAACGCCTTCTTCTTTAAGTAGCGCGTTAAGTCCTTCGCCTTCTTTGATAATGGCAGAGGAATACGCGCCAGCAAGACCGCGATCTGAAGTGATCAGAATTACCGCAGCACGCTTTCGATTTTCAACCTCAGAGACCAAAGCGCCCTTGCTGTTTCCATGAGATACCGCGGCTGAAATCGCCCGAAGTAGCTCTTGGGTGTAAGGCAAAGAAGCTTCAACGCGCTGTTGCGCCTTGACGAAACGCGACGAAGCAATTAGCTCCATAGCCTTCGTAATCTTCTTGGTCGACTGGACGGATTTAATCCGCCGTCTGTAGACCCTGAGTTGAGCTCCCATGCTTAAGCCTTGACCTTCACAATCTGAGTGACATCAATGTCAGCTTCTTCGATTGCTGCAACTGGCGCTTCGTTGATTAGTGAATTACCAGCTGATGTGCGGAACTGCTTCTTGAATTCGCCAATTGCCTTTTCCAATGAACTGATGTTGTCATCGGAAAGGTCAGTTGATGTGCGAATCGATTCAAAGATTGCGTTGTGATTGCGCTCAACGTGATCTAGGAATTCCGCATCAAATCGACGGATGTCTTCAACTGGAACATCGTCAAGATTTCCAGAAGTTCCGGACCAAACTGAAACTGCTTCGCGTTCCATTGACTGTGGCTGGTACTGACCCTGCTTTAGAAGTTCTACAAGACGGGAACCACGCTCAAGCTGTGCCTTTGATGCAGCATCAAGATCGGAACCGAAAGCAGCGAATGCTTCTAGTTCGCGATACTGAGCTAGATCAAGACGTAAACGACCAGCAACCTTCTTCATTGACTTTGGCTGCGCTGAACCACCCACGCGGGATACCGAAATACCTACGTTGATAGCTGGACGAATACCGGAGTTGAAGAGATCAGATTCCAAGAAGCACTGACCATCGGTGATGGAAATTACGTTGGTTGGAATGTATGCCGAAACGTCGTTTGCCTTAGTTTCGATGATTGGTAGACCTGTCATGGAACCTGCGCCTAGATCATCGGAAAGCTTTGCACAACGCTCTAGCAAACGTGAGTGTAAGTAGAAAACGTCACCTGGGTAAGCCTCGCGGCCTGGCGGACGACGAAGTAGCAAGGAAACTGCGCGGTAAGCCTCTGCCTGCTTTGAAAGGTCATCAAAGATGATCAATACATGCTCGCCCTTGTACATCCAGTACTGACCAATTGCAGAACCGGTGTAAGGAGCTAGGTACTTGAAACCTGCAGGGTCAGAAGCTGGAGCAGCAACGATTGTTGTGTATTCCATTGCGCCGAATTCTTCGAGTGCGCCCTTAACAGCAGCAATCGTTGAACCCTTTTGGCCGATAGCAACGTAGATGCACTTAACCTGCTTTTTCTTGTCGCCTGACTTCCAGTTTTCACGCTGGTTCAAAATTGTGTCGATTGCAACTGCAGTCTTTCCAGTCTGACGGTCACCAATGATCAACTGACGCTGGCCACGACCGATAGCTGTCATCGCGTCGATTGCCTTAAGGCCGGTTAACATCGGCTCCTTAACTGGCTGACGCTGAACCACAGTTGGTGCCTGAGTTTCAAGTGCGCGACGACCGTCGGCTGCAATTGGACCAAGTCCATCGATTGGGTTACCAAGTGGATCAACTACGCGACCTAGGAAGCCATCGCCAACTGGAACCGAAAGAATTTCGCCAGTGCGCTTTACGCTTTGACCTTCAGCGATCTTTGAGCCATCTCCAAGAAGAACAGCACCGATCTCACGAACGTCAAGGTTCAGAGCAAGGCCCTTAAGGCCACCCTCGAACTCAAGCAATTCGTTAGTCATTGCGGAATGCAAGCCTTCAACGCGAGCAATACCGTCACCGGTCTGGGTTACCTGTCCGACTTCTTCGCGCGAAGTTCCAGCCGTAAACGACTCAACATTGCGAGCAATAGCGTCGCGGATCTCATCCGGGCGGATCGAGAGTTCCGTCATGGTGTCCTGCTTTCTTCTTGTTAGTTCTTGCTTGTTAATTCGTGGGGTTTACTTTGGTCTTTTCGGGCTACGCCAGCAAGGATCTGCGGGCACTTTCAAGTCGAGCGGCGATCGAACCATCGATTACGTCTTCTCCGATGGTTACTGAAATTCCACCAAGTACTGATGGATCAATTGCCACATTGATTCTTACGTTCTTGCCAGTGATCTTCGATAGCGCAGCAGATAGTCGGTTAGTTTGATTGGCATCAAGCGAGACTGCAGATCTAACTTCAGCAACTACTTGATTGCGCTGTTCAGCAGCTAGGCTGCCAAGTGTTTCTAGGACTGAATCAACGCGTCGACCGCGAAGGTGTCCAGCAACATGCTTGATCAAACCTAGGGTGATGGAATCAACTTTGCTTCCGATCAAGTCACCAACAATTGCTGACTTGGTTTGAGCGCTAAGTGATGGATCGATAAGGGTCATTTGCAGTTCTGAAGATGCCTGGACTGCGCGACCAAAGTGAAACAGTTCGCTTTCCACGCGATCCAGAGATCCAGCCTTGTCAGCAGCCACAAAAGCAGCTTGGGAACCAAGCAACTCAACAGCATCTACCAAGTCGGTATCAGAAGACCAGCGCGCAGCAACAATTTCACCGAGCACCTCAACGGTTAGGGCGCTAACTTTTGACCCAAACACGTCATTGATTAGCGCACTACGGACTGCACTTGGCTGTCCGCTGTCGGCCAAGTTTTGACGAAGGGATTTTTCCCCAGCCAAAACGTCGGCAGCCGCAAGTAACTCAGCAGAAAGAGCGGACAGATCGCCCTGACCGGAACGGGAACGAAGAGTCCCCTGAACCAAAGCCAAACTATTGCGGGATGCA
>JBEION010000034.1:0-7605 GCA_040377565.1 Candidatus Nanopelagicales bacterium
CGGCGGCGGCGGAAACTCGGCGCAAAAGTTGGGAATTTCTGCTCAATAATTATATCTAAACAAAACAGGTCGCTCTTTTGAGCGACCTGTTTTGTTATTCGGGACTTAACCAATAGAAGTTTTTGTGACTAACCCATCGTCGATCTCTAGATTGATTCGATTGATTCGGTAATCCATTGTCATTGGATAGAACTCGTCGTCTCTGCGAACTACTCGGTAGGCCAATTGCTCACTACTGATTCCTTCAATAGTTTGGATTGCTTGCTCTTCGGTCATGCCAATGACTTCTTGAGAAACGGCAATTACGGTAGGGGATGGCTCAAATTGCATATCGGAACTCGAACTTTCTGGCGCAGGCATAGCGGTTGACGTAACCGCATCATCTGGACTTTGGCTGCCGCAGGCAGTTAGTGCCAACATGACAACTATGGCTCCGGCAAGTGATTTCATACTTTTATTATGCCCAGATTGGTGCCAACTAATCGTGCACTAAAGTCAAAGACAAATACCTAGTTGGAGTCAGACATGAGTGGACCTATTTCGCGAATTGCCCAGGCAGTTTCGGAAGGCAAGTTAACGCCAACTCAAACCGTTTCCAAAGCTTTAGAAAACATCGAGTCAAGTAATCCCACTCTCAACTACATGGCTCAACATTGTGCGGAATCTGCCCTTGAAGCCGCCGCTAGCCATTCAGCCGCCGGAGTTCTGGCAGGAGTTCCAGTTTTAGTAAAAGACTTAGAGCAAGTTATTGGTCTACCCACACGTAAAGGCAGCCTGGCACTTGCAGATGCGCCACCTGCGAAAGTTGATGGAACAGTGGTTGCTCGATTGAAGGCAGCCGGAGCAATCGTTGTAGGAAAGACAACGCTTCCGGAATTTGCAATCGAGGGTTACACAGCTAATCGCGCAACCGGAGTAACTCACAATCCTTGGAATCTTGAATTGTCGCCTGGTGGTTCAAGTGGAGGTTCGGCAGCTGCAATTAGTGCTGGCGTAGTTCCAATTGCCACGGCAACTGATGGCGGGGGATCAATCCGAATTCCAGCAGCGTTCTGTGGCCTAGTTGGATTGAAACCATCTAATGGAGTTATCGGTCGTTGGCCAACCCAAGACTGGATAGATTTTTCAACAGAAGGTCCGTTCGCCACCACAGTTAGTGATCTTCGATTACTGATGTCAGTTATTGCAGGTGCAGCAAATGGTGATCCAATTGGCGAAGTTGGAATGCGACCACAGGACTATTTGAATTTCCAGAATCAGACGCCAACAAAGATTTATGCAGCTACCAGAACTTCAGATTTTGGTGACTTACCTGCTGAATTAGAACAAGTCTTTCGGGGTGCAGTTGCCGAATTAAGTGGTCAGCTAAATCAACAAGTTACTTGGATTGAACCTGGCTCACTGTTTGGCACAGCTGATCCTGATCTGGACTGGTTCACCATGGCAACTGCTGAACATCTAGTTTCATTGGGTCGGGATTGGGTAGTTGAGAACTTTGATCTTCTGCATCCAGCGAGCCAAGAGTTCTTCACCCAAGGTATGAATGCTGATTTAGACGAATACCTGGAAGCCCGTCGTCGCAGATTTGAATATGTGCGAGTCATGGATGAACTGCTAACCGGAAATGCAATTTTGTTAACACCAACTGTGGCAGAAATTGGTTGGTTTGCCGATGGCCGATTGTCCCCAGATTCCCCAGCTGCACTTTCACCACCAGAGAGTTATTCAACAGCGCTGCAAAACATAACTGGGCATCCTGCGATCTCGTTGCCACTACCTGTTATGAGCAGTGGCCTGCCGGGTGCTTTGCAAATTACAGCCGGAAGATATCGCGAAGACTTATTGCTCGACATGGCACAAAATTGGGAAAGCACAAACCCTTCGCAACTTAACGCTACGGGTTACGACGCCTTCGATGCTTTTCTAGATTAAAGACAATCGTTACGAAGGTGCCATAACGCTAAGCAAGTCATAAATCACATGCGAGGCTGCAATACCAGTCATCTGGGCGTGATCGTAAGCCGGCGCGACTTCAACGACATCTGCGCCAACTATGTTCATGTCACCAAATGAACGAATCACTTTTAGCAATTCCCGACTAGTTAAGCCACCAGCTTCTGGAGTTCCAGTTCCAGGTGCATGCGATGGATCCAGCACATCGATATCAATTGACACATACATTGGTCGGTTTTGAACCCGTTCGCGAATCTTGTCGATTGCGCCTTGGGCACCAATGTCTTCAAATTCAACTGACGAGAAGATTTCAAAACCTAAACTCTTGTCTTGATCTAAATCTTTGGCAGAATAAAGCGGTCCACGAATACCAACATGCATCGAACCTTCTTTATCAATTAGACCTTCTTCGGATGCGCGCCTAAATGGTGTGCCATGTGTGTAGTCCTCACCAAAGTAGGAATCCCAAGTATCAAGGTGGGCATCAAAGTGCACCACGCTTATCGGTCCATGCTTTGCAGCCATTGTCCGGAGTAATGGCAGAGCTATGGTGTGATCGCCACCAATTGTGATTAGACGCTTTGCTCGTTCATGGAGCTCTCTAGAACCGCGCTCAATCTGAGAGATCGCTTCTTCAATGTGAAATGGATTGGCCGCAATGTCGCCAGCATCTGCAACTTGCTGTGAGGCAAACGGAGACTTGCTACCAGCTGGATTGAATGGTCGCAGTAAGCGCGAAGATTCCCGAACATGGCTTGGACCAAATCTTGCTCCAGGTCGGTAACTGACTCCGGTATCAAATGGAATACCTACCAAAGCCACATCAACGTCAGATACTTCATCGATAAACGGCAGGCGAGCAAATGTTCCCAAGCCGGCATATCGTGGAACTTGAGTGGCATCTACTTGACCGACGACATCACCTGTCAATAGTCGAGGCAGTGATTCGTTACTCATTTAGGTCCAATCTAGTTAACGGGAATATTCCTACTTAATAAAAGATTATCTAGCAAAAATAGCGATTTATCAGGGGTTTGCCCGAGGTATACCAATTAGTGCAAAACCCTTGCAAGAACGATTTTGCAGGTCTACCTTTCTAATATCAGCAACGGACTAGCTGCTGCTGAGTGTGTTGAGCGTTTGGAGTACGCATGACAAAAGTAAGTATCACAGTCGATGGTGTCCTTCACGAAAGTGAAGTCGAACCACGAACTTTGTTAGTTCATTACCTGCGCGAACAAGTTGGCAAGGTTGGAACCGTTGTAGGTTGCGACACATCCAGTTGTGGCGCATGCACAATCTTGCTAGATGGGCGAAGTGCAAAATCTTGCAGTGTGTTAGCCGTTCAGGCTGATGGTTCATCAGTTACCACAATCGAAGGTTTAGCTGGAGACGAGTGGCATCCTGTGCAAGCCGCATTCAAGGAATGCCATGGCTTGCAATGTGGTTACTGCACACCAGGAATGGTGATGTCAGCTGTTGACTTGCTAAGCGAAAACCCAAATCCAACTGAAGCAGAGATTAGAGAAGGCCTTGAAGGCAACCTCTGTCGCTGCACTGGTTACCACAACATTGTTAAGTCAGTTGCCCTCGCAGCTGAGACCATGAAGGGCGGAAAGTAATGACTGAGTTAGTAGATCACGTAGCCGCTATCGGCCGTCCACTTAAGCGCAAAGAAGACGCTCGACTCTTAACCGGCAAGACTCAGTGGACTGACAACATTCAGTTGGCGGGTGCACTTCACATGGCAATCTTGCGTAGCCCAATGGGTCACGCCAAGATCACAAAACTTGACGTTTCAGGTGCTCTTAAATACCCAGGCGTCGAAGCAGCATATGGTGCAGACGAGTTGGGCGACCTAAATGGATCTGTGCCATGTGTATGGCCAGTAACTGATGACATGGTTGCCCCTGACTTCCCAGCTCTTGCAAAGGGCGAAGTGCGTCACATGGGTGACTGCGTTGCTTTGGTACTCGCAGGAACTGCAGCTCAAGCCGCAGATGCTCTCGAAGGCATTGTGGTTGAGTATTCAGCCTTGCCAGCAGTCATTGACATGGACGAAGCAATTAAAGACGGCAGCCCACTAGTTCATTCCGATAAGGGAACGAACAAGTGCTACACCTACAAGTTGCAGCCACAAGGCGATGGCGCTTACGAAGCAGCTAAAGCTAAAGCAGACGTAGTTGTTAAGCGCCGTTTCGTTAACCAACGATTGATACCAGCATTCATGGAGCCACGCGCTGTTGTGGCTTCTCCTATGGGAACATCCGGCGAGTTAACAATTTGGTCCGCCACTCAGGTGCCTCACGTACTTCGCGTACTTCTTGCTTTGGTCACAGGGGTATCAGAGAACAAGTTGCGTGTTGTTGCCCCAGATGTCGGCGGCGGCTTTGGTGGCAAGCTCCAGTGCTACCGCGAAGAAATTCTCTGTGTCGCGCTAGCAAACAAGCTAGGCCGGCCAATTAAGTGGACCGAAACTCGCAGCGAAGACATGATGGCTACTCACCATGGTCGCGATCAACTTCAGGACATTGAAATTGCTGCAACCAAGGATGGCAAACTACTTGGACTAAAGGTTGACCTCATTGCAAACATGGGTGCCTACCTACAGATCATCACTCCAGGCATTCCGCTACTTGGCATGTTTATGTATCCAGCGATTTACAAGATGGATGCCTACGACTTCTCGTGCATTGGTGTGTTCACAAACACCACACCAACGGATGCATACCGTGGCGCAGGTCGACCAGAATCTACCTACGCGATCGAACGAATCATGGATGAACTAGCTAACGAACTTGGCATGGAGCCAATGGAATTGCGTAAGAAGAACTGGATCAAGCACGAAGAGTTCCCTTACACAACAGTTGCTGGCTTAACTTACGATTCCGGTAACTACGAAGCGGCTACCGATAAGGCGATGGCTTTGTTTAAGTACGACGAATTGCGTAAAGAGCAAGTTCAACGTCGTGCATCCGGTGACAAAGTTCAACTGGGTATTGGCATATCGACATTTACTGAAATGTGTGGTCTTGCACCTTCACGTACTTTGGGCGCACTGAAGTACGTCGCTGGTGGTTGGGAGCACTGCACGATTCGTGTTCTGCCAACTGGCAAGGTCGAACTGGTAACTGGAACTTCACCTCATGGCCAGGGTCATGAAACGGCATGGAGCCAGATCGCAAGTGACACTCTCGGTATTCCAGTAGATGACATCGAAGTTATTCACGGTGACACTCGTACCTCGCCATATGGAATGGACACTTATGGTTCACGTTCGCTTGCAGTTGGTGGCCAAGCCATCCTGCGCGCAGGCGAAAAGGTAGTTGAGAAAGCCCGTTTGATTGCGGCCCATCAGCTTGAGTGCAGCGCAAATGACTTGGAATTCGATAATGGCGTATTCCGTGTTAAGGGTGACCCATCAAAGGAGAAGGCAATCCAAGCGGTCGCATTCGAGGCGTTCTCTGCTCACGATTTGCCAGATGGATTGGAGCCAACTTTGCAGGCTGAATCAACTGTGGATCCACAGGACTTCAGCTACCCACATGGCACTCATCTTTGTGCCATGGAAGTTGACACTGAAACCGGCAAGAGCACAATTCGTTCTTATGTTTGTGTCGATGACATCGGAATTCAAATCAATCCATTAATTGTCGAAGGACAAGTACATGGTGGTTTGGCCCAAGGTATTGCACAAGCACTTTACGAAGGCGCAGTTTACGATTCCGATGGTCAACTGTTGACTGCTTCGCTTGCCGATTACTTGGTACCAGGAGCACCAGATCTGCCATCGTTTGTAACGGATCACACAGTGACACCATCAACGACAAATCCACTTGGAACTAAGGGCGTAGGTGAAGCTGGTGCGATTGCATCAACCCCAGCAGTTATCAACGCAATCGTGGATGCACTTCGACCATATGGAGTAAACGATGTGCCGATGCCGGCACTTCCAATGACAGTGTGGCGAACGCTCAACGCTGCTCGCCAAGGAGGCAAATAATGATTCCATCAAAATTTGACTACGTTCGGCCCAAGTCAGTTGATGAAGCTGTCGCAGCACTGACTGCAGGTGGTGAGGACTCCAAGGTAATTACCGGCGGACAGTCAATGCTGCCGTTGTTACGCCTTCGTCTTGCGGCACCTTCAATCCTCGTTGATTGCGCTCGCATCGACGAAATGAAGGGTGTTAAAGACAATGGCGATTCAGTAACGATTGGCGCTGCAACAACTCACTGGGATGTGTTACATAACGACATAGTAAAAACCCATGTGAAATTGCTTGCAGATGCCACCGCAACTGTCGCAGACCCACAAGTACGCCATCGTGGAACTTTCGGTGGGGCGTTGGCGCACGGCGATCCAGCCGGCGACTTGCCTGCAGTAGTTCTAGCACTTGATGCCACTATGGAAATTGCTGGCGCAAAAGGTCGGCGTCAAGTTGCAGCGAAGGATTTCTTTGTTGATTACTTCACAACAGCAGTTGGACCAGATGAAATTTTGGTTTCAATAACAATTCCTAAACTCGGAAAAGGCTGGGGTACTTGCTACGAAAAGTTCAATCGAACTGCAAGCGGTTGGGCAGTCGTTGGAGTCGCAGCTGCAGTCAAGGTCGAAGGTGGCAAAATCACTGACGCTCGAATTGGATTAACAAACTGTGCTGCAGTTCCAGTTCGCGCATCCAGTGTGGAGTCCGCGCTTAAAGGCGCATCCATATCTGCCGCTGAAATCGAAGCTGCTTCACAAAGCGCAGCTGAGGGCACTCGTGCCACCAGTGATTTGGCAGCAGACAAGGAGTACCGCGAGCATTTGATGCGAGTAGTAACTGCCCGTGCAGTTTGTTGCGCAGCTGGTGCTTAATTAGCTAGTTAAAGCCCCTGGATTCCAAGTGAATCCGGGGGCTTTTTAGTGTCTGTAAGACACAATGAGGTTCACGCTCTAGAGTTTGTATCTATGCAATCGATGTCAACCTTGGAATTAATCCAGGAATGGGCCGTTATGTCGGCTTGGATGATGGCACCGCTAGCTTTGATTTTGGCAGCCCGGACTCAACAATCGTTCGGGTTTGTATTCATGAGTGTCCTAGGATTCCTTGGCCTGTGGGCATTCGCGGGCATTCCAATTGGTATTGCAATGTCACTACTGCATAACTTTAATCACGCGGTTGTCAGTGCAGCACTGCTTGCAACTGCCGGTGCATATCAATTCTCGCGTCGCCATGAGCAAGCAGTTCTAGATTGCATGGAAACCTCGGATAGCGATATGTGGTTTGGAATTCGCACCGGTTGGACCTGTTTTGTAGCATGTGGGCCATTAATGGTTGGGGCTTACGCAGTCATGCCAAGTTCGCCCTGGTTTATGTTGGCAGTCACGGTTGTCATGGTGGCGGAATTTACCTCGAAGAATCGGTTTATTGTTGCTCGTTCAGTCGGATTGATAGCAGCAGTTGCAGCCGCTGGAGTTTTGTTCTTATCTGGACCAATTACTTTTGGTGATTTGCCAACAGTTAACCATCACCAACATCAATAGCTCAAAACTTAACTAACAAGCTGAGTTAACTGGGGCGTTCGTCCATATCTTCGCCGGTTGCAACATCGCCCACTTCAACTAAAACAATTTCTTCTGGATGATTTGCTATAAATGATCGAGCGC
>JBEION010000157.1:0-3145 GCA_040377565.1 Candidatus Nanopelagicales bacterium
AGTATCGATATTCATTTTGATTACGCCGTAATCAAGTGATTCGCGGATTTCAGAAAGCAATGAACCTGAACCGCCGTGGAAAACCAAATCAAGTGGCTTGTCCTTGGTATTGTGCTTTGCCTGCACAGCATCTTGAAGTTCTTTCAAGATGCCTGGGGTTAGTACAACGTTGCCTGGCTTGTAAACGCCATGAACATTTCCAAAAGTTGCTGCAACTAAGTAGCGACCACGTTCACCAAGGCCCAGACGATCAGCCATTGCTAAAGCATCTTCTGGTGTTGAGAACAACTTGGCATCATGTGAGGCTTCGATGCCGTCTTCTTCGCCGCCAACTACGCCGATTTCAATTTCCAAAATGGTTCGAGCTGCTGCGCACTTATCCAACATTTCATCGGCGACAGCAAGATTCTCTTTCATAGAAACAGCTGAGCCATCCCACATGTGTGATTGGAATAGTGGCTCTTGCCCAGCCTTAACGCGGTCAGCAGAAATCTGAACTAGCGGACGCATGAAACCATCAAGCTTTTCAGCTGGGCAGTGATCGGTGTGAAGCGCAATGTTTACGCCGTAACCCTTAGCAACAGCGTGCGCGAATTCAGCAAGCGCGACTGAGCCAATGACCATATCTTTAACACCTTGACCGGAAGCAAATTCCGCGCCACCCCATGAAACTTGAACGATGCCATCGCTCTCAGCTTCGGCAAAGCCGCGAATTGCAGCAACAATTGTTTGCGATGATGTGCAGTTGATTGCGGGATAAGCGAATGCGCCAGCCTTGGCGCGATCAAGCATTTCGTTATAAATCTCTGGGCTAGCGATTGGCATTTGTCAGACTCCTGGAATCAATAAATCTGTGGGTTGGGCTTGCCGCTGCCCACGTTCTTATTGTGTCACGGGTACAGTCATATGGTGATTGCAACTACCCCATTCGAATTCGCAACGTCAATCCAAGCAGCAGGATTTCTAGACCCTGAAGGTTTGCTCAAAGGCTTTGGTGGGCTAGCGCTCTTTGCCGCTTGCATGATTCTGTTTATTGAATGTGGGCTATTGGTTGGTGTGATTCTGCCAGGAGACTCCCTCCTATTCATTGTCGGAATGCTAATCGCAAGTAACTTCATCACAACTCCACTGGCCATTGCTTTAGTGCTCATGACTGTGGCAGCTATTGCAGGAAATCTGCTGGGATATTGGACTGGCGCAAAGGTTGGACCAAAGCTATTTAGTCGTCCGGATTCAAAGATTTTCAAAACTGAATATGTAGTTACCACTCAAAACTTCTTTGAAAAGCATGGCACACGAGCGATTGTTCTAGCCCGCTTCGTTCCAATTGTTCGATCTGTTATTACCGGCATGGCTGGCGTAGCAAAGATGGATTTCAAAACTTACGCGACTTACAGCACTATCGGCGGAATAGCGTGGGTAACCTCTATGACATTGGCTGGCTATTTCCTTGGCAGTATTCCGATAATTAAAGAAAACATCGATCTAGTGGCCATAGCGATTGTTTTGTTGAGTCTTGTACCTGTTGTATTTGAAGTTTTGCGCCAACGCAAACACAACCAAAACTAATAGCTTATTACAAACCTAAATCAGGCAAGTTGTAAGCGTAAAGATACTTAAGTCCAGCAGCTTCCACTGCAGGTGCGGCGGCACGTTCCACGATTACGGCAACTGCAACAACTACAGCGCCTGCTTCTCGCAAGGCTTCAACTGCAGTTAGTACTGAACCACCGGTTGTGCTGGTGTCTTCGACAGCCAGTACGCGCTTACCTTTAACATCAGGACCTTCGATCCGACGCTGTAAGCCGTGAGCCTTTTCAGCTTTGCGAACTACGAAGGCATCTAATTTGCGACCCTGCGCAGCAGCAGCGTGAAGCATTGCAGTTGCAACTGGATCTGCACCAAGTGTTAATCCGCCAACTGCATCGAATTCCAAATCTTTTGTCAGTTCCAACATGACACGACCAATGATTGGCGCAGCTTCGGAATCAAGTGTTACTCGTCGCAAATCAACGTAGTAATCAGCTTCTTTTCCACTGGAAAGAATTACCTTGCCGTGAACAACTGCTTTATCAATAATTTGCTGACGTAACTCATCGCGATCTGACATGCCCCTAGCCTATTTCGATCGATCATTGATTGATGGGCTGACCTGGACATAACAAAAGGACCCGAGAAAATCTCGAGTCCTTTTGTATAAGGTGTTGGTCTTAAACCGGGCGTACGTGCTCTGCCTGAGGACCCTTTGGGCCTTCGCCGATTTCGAACTCAACTCGCTGATCCTGTTCCAGGGTCTTGAATCCATCAACCTCAATAGCTGAGTAATGAAGGAATACATCGCGATCAGTGCCATCAACTTCTACGAAGCCATAGCCCTTTTCCTGGTTGAACCACTTGACTGTGCCTAACATGGCATCTCTTTTCTTAATGGGTCGAAGCGACGTTTGCCGCTTCGGGTCTTGCTCCCTGCCCACCAAGGTGAGAGTTCGCATCGTGCTCGCGAATCTTTGTCTTCGAGTCTTACTCTCTAACGAAAAGCTTGCCTTCGACCAAAATTAACTCTACGGCACATAAGCACAAGGTATTTGCCACTTTGTTGAAAAACGCCGATAACTATCAGTTTTTACCTAAATTGGCAGTCGAATAATCGACCTTTATCCCCCGGCAACTGCAGGGACAATCGAAACTGTAACTCCTGCAGCAGTTGGGGTATTTAGCCCTTCAAGGAAACGAACATCATCATCGTTCACATATACATTTACGAAGCGTCGCAATTCGCCAGTATCAGAAATTACTCGCTGCAAGATTCCAGGTGCCATTGCCTCTAAGGCATCAAGGACACCTTGCAAGGTTTCTGGGCTTGGATCAACTTCGACAGTTGATTGATCGGACACGTAGGCCCGAAGGATTGTTGGGACTCGGACTGTAACGCTCATCAGGCACCTTCGATAACTTTTGCAACGGATTCGACATTTGGAGAGATTGTTGCTGAGAAACCATTTCCGGTTGCAACAGCATCAAGAGTTTTTAGGCCTTCGCCAGTATTAACAATTACCGTTTCCGCTGTTGGATCAAGTAATCCTTGGGCAAGAAGCTTGCGGGTAACTGCAACAGTTACTCCACCGGAGGTCTCACCAAAGATTCC
>JBEION010000153.1:0-3195 GCA_040377565.1 Candidatus Nanopelagicales bacterium
ATGGGAACTCCAGAAAAGTTAAATGCTGCAGCCAGCGAATTAACTTTGACTGATGGCCAAGTTGTTAAGTATGACCACCTAGTTATTGCTCTTGGTTCAACCACAGCTGACTTTGGAATTGCTGGCGTTAAAGAAAATGCCTTAGGCATGAAGACAGTCGGTGAAGCACTAACTATCCGATCTGAAGTTATGCGCTCTTATGAAGAAATGTGCCAACAAGGAAACAAGGACAACCTTGATATCGCAATTGTGGGTGGCGGTCCTACCGGTGTTGAAATGGCAGGTGCTTTTGCGGAGTTAGTTCGCGGACCACTTCGTTCAGATTATGCCGATGCGGCAAATCGAGTTCGAGTCTCCATTATTGAAGCTGGCCCAAGATTAGTTCCTTCATTCTCGGAATCACTTTCTAACAAGACTCAAAAAGATTTAGAAAAACTTGGTGTAAAAGTTCTTACAAATACTTCTGTAAAAGAAGTATTGCCAGATTCAATCCTTACCCTCGACGGAAATACGATCCAAGCGAATACAACAGTTTGGGCAGCGGGTGTTAAAGGTGTGCCAGCCATGGATCTCCTGCATCTGCCGGTTACTAGAGGTCGAATAGATGTTTCGAGCACACTTCAAGTAACGGGTTACGAAAATGTCTGGGCGATTGGTGACATTGCTGGAGCCGTGGGAGCTGATGGCGTTCCACTTCCGATGGTTGCACCAGTTGCAATGCAGCAAGGGCGATTCCTTGCCAAGCAAATTCAAGCGCTAGCTGCAGCAAAACCATTAGAGAATTTCAAATACAAAGACAAAGGCTCAATGGCAACTATCGGTCGTCACAAAGCAATTGTTGAAGTTAAAGGGATTCGAATCTCTGGTCCAATTGCCTGGCTAGCTTGGCTCTGGCTGCACCTGTTTTACATCCTTGGTGGTCGAAACAAGATTGGCACTATGGCCGACTGGACGTGGAACTATTTAACCTTTGATCGTGGCAATCGACACATTATGGACTCGTTTTAACCAATTGCCGATTGGCATTTTCAGCCATTCACTCGCTATCCTTACTAAGTTGCCTTCGGGCGACAAATGGCAGATTGCCCGAGCGGCCAATGGGAGCGGACTGTAAATCCGTCGCGAAAGCTACAGTGGTTCGAACCCACTATCTGCCACCAGAAAGCGCCAGGTTCCGACGGGGACTGGCGCTTTCTTTATTCCCCGACTTACTTCGAGTCGAAGGCCAGAACTGTTTCAACTAGAACTTGGGCACCATCGGCTGCCCATTCTTGGGTAATTGCTTCATTCTCGGCGTGACTAATTCCTTTGTCGCATGGAATGAAAATCATGGTGGTTGGCATGACCGCGGAAAGCTGGCAGGCGTCGTGGCCAGCACCAGAAATCATTCGCTTTGAGGTCTTGCCACAGGAAGCGGCGGCTTGTTCAACCAAGTCAACAAGCTCCTGCGTGAAGTTGATAGTTGCTGAATCAAGCTCCTGCTTGCTAACAACTTCAACGCCATACTTATCGGCAGTTTCTTTCAAGGCTTGATTAAGCGAAGCGGTCATCACATCAAGGACAGAAACTTCTGGATTGCGAAATTCCACCATTAACTCCACGTGTCCTGGGATCACGTTAGGGGAGTTAGGTGTGACAACTATGTGCCCAACGGTGGCTCGGCCAGTAAGTGGTTGATCCAAACCAATCTGCTGGACTGCCTTAATTAAGTGTGAAGCTGCAACTAGGGCATCGCGACGAGTCTCCATTGGATAAGTTCCGGTGTGACCTGCTTGGCCTGTGATGCCAACTCGGAACCAACGCATACCTTGCACCAAAGTGACGACGCCAATTTGCAGGTTCTCATCTTGCAGAATCGGACCTTGCTCAATGTGAATCTCGAAATATGCTTGATGCTCGACTGGAGAGACTTCGTCAGTTCCGGCGTATCCAATTTCAGTTAGCGACTTTCCAAGTTGAACTCCGTCAACATCTTTTCTAACCAAAAGTTCTTCGGCGGTGAATTTACCAGCGAAATAGGCTGCGCCCATCATGGCTGGAGCAAAGCGAGCGCCTTCTTCATTTGTCCACACTGCAACTTCGATTGCATGCTTAGTTTCGGTTTTGGATTCGTGCAGCACTCGAAGTAATTCCAAGCCAGCCATCACGCCATAAATGCCATCATACTTTCCGCCAAGTGGCTGGGAATCTAAATGTGAACCAATCAGAATTGTCTTTGCACTGGAATCAGTTCCCGCCCGGCGCATAAAAGTATTTCCCAGTGCATCGATACGAATTGTGCAACCAAGTTCGCGAGCTGCTGCAACTACGTAATCGCGCGCCTGACCATCTTCTTTAGATGCGGCTAGGCGATGCAAGCCACCAGCCGGTGTTGCACCGTAGACAGAAATTTCATCCAGAGATTTCCAAAGTCGAGCTGAATTGATTTGAGGAGTGGTCATGCCTGAGCTTTGCGCACGTAATGGAAATCGCAATGCGAGTCGCCACCCATGATGGTTTTAGTGCGAGTGATCTCAATTGTTGGATCGTAACCAACTATGAATTCAAAATCGCGGGTGCAGGAAAGCAAGTTTCCAATTTCTGCCAAGCCCATTTCTTGATACATCTCGGCATAAGCACAGCGTTTTACTTCGTAGGTATAAACCTCTTCGGACTCTTCAATTACATCGGTTACTAGTGCGTCATCCTTTTTCCAAAGGTCTTGGATGGCAATGAAAGTAAGTAGATTCGCACCATTCGGTTCACTGGCTGCAAATCGCGCGCCAGCCTTGTGTGCATCTTCGGTAATTGCTTCCCGAATAATGTCGGAAGCTCGTTCCTGGCCCAACTCACGTTTCATGATCTGGTAAATCGGAGAAATGATGTTTGCCTCGATCCGGCGGCGCTGCAAAATGCCCAGCTGGTCGTCTTGGTCTTGCACTGAGACGCTCAAATTTTCCGCAGATGTTGCCATGTGATTCTCCCGATTTCCTAAGGTTTTAATAATCGTAGTATTCATGCGGATATTCGGAGTGCCAAGATTTAGCAGTTAGCCCCTCGAAACGGACCATCCTTAAGCCAGTTGGGCTCAATTTCCCTGTAACGGCAGGTATTCGATACGCTAACGGGGCGCAGAAATGCGTTTCTAGAAGAAAAGACTGGCCCCCTTGGCACAGTGGTAGCGCACTTCCTTGGTAAGGAAGAGGTCGTCAGTTC
>JBEION010000106.1:0-4092 GCA_040377565.1 Candidatus Nanopelagicales bacterium
CCAAAACCGAGAGCTTGCTCTTGTAGTCGAGTTGGCCAGGAAGTGCCCTGCCAGATACTCCAAAGGACTTCATGTGGACTAGCACCCGACTGCATAAGCTTTCGGGCCTCTATCAAAACTGTGCCAATTTTTTGGATCGCAGCAACTACTGAATCGTGTCTGCCAGGAGGGACGTCAAGCAACAACTTTGGATCAAGTAACGCCTCGCCAATTAACACCAATGCTGGGCGTGGTGCATGCTCGGTAGTTCGATCCTTCATTCGCAAGTAACTGCCAAATCTTCGCAAGTCAACGGGATCAATCGCAGCGAGCGGACCACTTAACAAATCAGCAACTACATCCACCGTCGCGTGCCTTGGATTGTCGATAATCCGCAGTGCAGTAACTAGCGGTGCGACAGCGGGATCTTGATGTAGTGGAATCTCATCTGCAGCAACCTCAACTGGAATCCCAGCAGCAACGAAGGCCCGATAAATTGTTGGAATTGAGACAACTGCAGATCGAACGATCACGGCAAAGTCAGACCACTGCAAGTTTTCATTCGCGTGCGCTCGAGCAATGATGTCTGCGATGTGTGATGCCTCTGCGCCAGGTGAATCAAAAGTTCTTACCTTTAGTTCCCCAACATTTTCGGAAATACACTTTGGATTTCGATGCTTATGTATATCAACGGAGTTGAAACCAGCTGGCACGCGATCACCAATAACAGCGCTAGCAGCGGATCGAATCTGCTCGCCAAATCGTCGGCAAGTTGAGAGCACAACATTCTCTACTGGTTTTCCAAATACTGTTTCAAATTCCTGTTCAAAATTTCTGATTCCGGCTTCGTCTGCGCCGCGAAAACCATAGATTGCTTGATCGACATCGCCAACAACTACTAATGCGCTATCAACGTTCACCATCGCCTTTAGAAGTGCAACTTGGCCCGGGTCCGTGTCTTGGTATTCGTCAACATAAATCGCACTAAAAGTTTTGTGTAAATACTCTTGAACATCTGGTCGGTGACTTAATAGAACTGCGCGATGAATTAATTCGGAATAATCCAGAACGCCTTCGGCATCTAATACATCTAAATACTCGTCCATGAACACACCAATGGATGCCCAAGTCTGTCTACCAGTTTTGTTTCCAAGGTTTACTAAATCTGCCGGGTCCATGATGTGTGATCGAGTTCGAGACATCACTGCGCGAATCTCTTCTGCTAATCCCCGGGTGCCAACTGCTGGCATTAAGTCTGCTGGCCAATTCAGTCTTTGGTCAGCGATCGCATCTGCAAACAGCTGTCGGGAACGAACTTGTTGTTCCGGGCCAGATAAAAGCCGCGTAGCTGAAATGTAAGCCTCGTCAGATTGGAACTGTCTGACTAATGCGTAACAAAAAGAATGAAATGTGCTAACTAGCGGAACCACACCACCGCCTACAGCGGCCGTGACTTGATCTCGCCAATCGATAGCAGCGCGACGGCCAAATGTTAAACCCAAAACTTGATTTGGATGAAGTGCATCTGGACCGGATAACCGGGCCGCCATTGCAGCCACCAAAGTTGTGGTCTTGCCAGTACCTGGACCTGCCAAAACCCGCATGGCGCCATGGCGATGATTCACAACGCGAAGTTGATCCTCATCCAGGGTTGGCGCAACATAAGGCAATGCCGGGGTGCGATCAAGGATTAAGCGAGTCATTGCTCCTTATTCCACCATGTAAGGGTGACAAATCTGCATCAGGCTTTCGCATTCTTTGATTATTCAGGCAAGATTATGAGAGTAAGTACTTTTAATTGACCTATCGATTGGGGGATGTCCGTGGCACCAACGGCATCTGCCTCGACCTTGGTTATCGAAGACGCGGTTATAAACCGTCGGTTGCGCCGACCGGCTGACTTGGCCCGCTTTGCCTTCACAGTTTTTGCCATCGTGATCGTTGGGCTTTTGGCATTTTTGGCGCAAAGTACAACTACTGGAATTGATCAAGATATCGCGCAAGGTGCCAATCGTCTTCCAGCACCAATCATCTTGATCACAAACTTAGTCAGTGGTTTTGGCGCCTTGATTTTCCCAGCTGCAGCTGCTTTAGATTTACTAATTCGTAAACGCACTCGGCAACTAGTTGAATCAATTGCTGCGCTGCTTGTAACGGTTGTAATTCTTTCAGTTTCGTCTTGGGCACTCATCCAATCAGGATCCGAACGACTGCTCTTAACTTTCGCTGGAACCACAGATCCCGCGACTGCCGTGCCATTCAGCATTGTCGTAGGTGGTTTGGCTGCCTTCACTACTGTGGCTCGAATCATGTCCCGACCAAGATGGAACATTGTTGCCGGAATTGTTATTGGATCAATCGCGCTAGCAAACATTGTTAGTGGTGGTGTGACTGCAGCTGGTCTTGGCGTTTCCTTGCTTGCAGGTTGGGCAACAGGACTTTTGATTCGTTACCTACTTGGAACGGACACCACTCGCCCATCAGGTAATGAAATTGCAAAAGCAATGACTGCACTTGGACTACCACTTACCTTGCTCAGAGCTGCTGAAGTTTTAGAGTCTGGACGAAAATACGATGCCAGCACAACCGATGGTCAACGCATTGACTTAATCGTGTTGGATCGCGATCTTGAAGGTGCCGGATTGGCACAGGCCATTTATCGCTCTGTGAGATTGCGCGATGATTCCGGCGGTTCTGGCACTTCAATGCGCAGGCGCCTAGAACGCATTGCACTTAACAGCTGGGCAATTTCGACCGCTGGAATTCCAACACAACATTTGATTGCAGTTGCAGAAGTTGGACCAGATGCTGCCGTTCTTGCCTTTCCACATGTTCCAGGCCGCACCTTCGATTCAGTTGGTCATTCACTTGGAGATGCTGAACTCGCTGGCGCTTGGGAAATTGTTCGCGATTTACAGTCTGCGCGAATTGCACACCGTTCTTTGATTTCTGAAAACTTTTTGCAAGCAAGTGATGGCAAGGTTTACATTCAAGGACTCGAAGATGGCACGATTGCAGCTTCGGACGTTTTACTTCGCATCGATCTTGCCGAAGCATTGGTAACTCTTTCCATTGAGTCAGACCCAATGCGCGCAATTCAAGCTGGTCGCGTTGTCCTCGGTGACGCTGGCTTAGCGCGCGCTTTACCTGCGCTGCAACCAGTTGCGCTTTCCCCTCATACCCGCGCACAGCTCAAGGAAAATCGCGATCTGCTGACAACTTTGCGGGCCACAATTTTGCAGAACATGCCAGAGACCGATGTTGAAGCGATTGAAATTGAACGAGTTAAGCCACGAACTCTAGTAACGATTTTTGCTGGAACCATTGCGGCGTACTTGTTACTAACTCAACTTGGTCGGGTTAACTTCTCTGAAGTATTCAATACCGCAGACACGACTTGGTTATTGATTGGTTTAGCGTTATCGGCGCTCACTTACGTTGCGGCAACGCTGGCGCTATCTGGCGTAGTTCCAGAAAGACTTTCGTTTTGGAAAACTTTCCAAGCCCAATGGGCCGCATCATTTGCAACTTTGGTTGCGCCTCCAACCTTAGGTTCAGTTGCAATCAATGTGCGCTACCTGTCTAAGCAAGGAATGCACACTGCGTTAGCCGGAGCTAGCGTTGCAGTCGCCCAAGCCCTGGCATTCTTTAGTCATATTTTCTTATTGTTTATTGCAGCAATTGCAGCCGGAACTTCTAGTGATTTTTCTTTCCGCCCACCTCGCACCGCGATTATTGTGTTCCTTGTCGTAGCGCTATCAGCCTCTGCGCTTTTCACAATTCCTAATGTCAGGCGCTGGGCAACCGAAAAGATTCAACCAATTTTTTCCCAAGTGCTGCCACGGCTTTCCTCGCTTGCAAACCAGCCAGCCAAATTGGTTACCGGTGTGTTCGGAGTTCTGCTGCTTAACCTTGCATACTGCGCCTGCTTAGTTGCATCAGTTCGCGCTTTCACGCCGGATGCCTCAATCGCTGCAATTGCCTTGGTCTACCTAGCTGGTTCCGTGGTTGGTCAAGCCGCTCCTACCCCTGGAGGCTTGGGAGCTGTCGAAGCAGCCCTTGCTGCAGGTTTAACTGCTGCGGGAATAGATGCGGGCATCGCAATCTCAGCTA
>JBEION010000199.1:0-2604 GCA_040377565.1 Candidatus Nanopelagicales bacterium
AGCTAGTTCTTCGCGGTATCTATTAACAATCAACAATGCGTAATCAATTCCCAGACCAAGTCCCAATCCAGTGATCAGGTTCAGGGCAAATACTGATACATCTGTAAATTGCGTAACTAGAAATAGAACAAAGAAACTGCCTGCAATCGAACCAAGTGCGACAACCATTGGTAGTCCCGCTGCAACAGCAGCTCCAAAAACGAACAACAACATTAAAACGTTTAGTGGAATTGCAATTGCTTCAGCAATCTTTAAGTCATCCCTAATCTGGCCGTTAATTGCTTCGTAAAGAACTTCAATGCCACCAACGTATGCGCGAGTTCCAGCAGATTCTTTGTCGTAGGTATCTTGAATGTTTTTAGCAGTTGCAGCAGCCTGTTCGGAATCAAGGCCTTTGGTGAAGAAAACCAAAGCAAGGCCGGCATTGCCATCAAAACTCTTGAGACTTTCTTGGCCAGAATTCCAATAAGAAACTATCGATTCAATGTTTTCTTCTTCGGCCACGTTCGCAAGTAAGTTGGTTGCAGCAGTTACCGAATCTGGATCATCAATACTGGCAAGTGTGTCGATAACCAGAATCACGGATGCATCGCGGGTATCAAAATCTGACTTAAGTAGTTGGTCGACTGCGGCCGAATCGCTGCCTAGATCGTCATAACCCTGGCTCTTAAGCGAGCCAAACATTCCTGCTCCGATGACACCAGCAACAAGTACCGAGATCAAATAACCGACAAAAACACCTTTACGATGTTTGACCACAAACTGACCAATATTTTCAAACACAGAAATGCCCTAAAAAGCTAACGCGGATGTTGTTATTAAGTATACGTGGCTATTTTACTTTTGTTTTTTTGGTCTTTGAAACCAAGACTCCAAGTCGGGAGTCGCTAGTTTTGGCGCGGTAGGAGACGGTTAGCTTTTTCGAAGTGGCATTGTGTGTGATTGCCCAGTTACCTGCAGCATCGGTAGCTACGGTACCGATTTGCTTCCATTTACCGTTACCAAGTTTTCGCTCGACGATTACTGCAACATCTGCATAACCAGGCGCCACAGAACCAGAAACAGTCACGCTCGCATTTCGCTTGGCAGATTTGGGTGCAGAGAGTGCGATGGACCCAGCCATAGTCACCCGTTTGGTAGAAGTCTTTATTGTGCCCTTGGTATTTGTCGCAGTGATACGTAAATCATGTTTTCCGGCAGATGGGCCAGTCCAAAGTATTGACCAGGCACCTTTGTCATTAGTTGTAGCGGTTGAAACCGTACTCCACTTGCCGCCAGACTTTCGCTGCAATTTAACCGTGGCGCCAAGTTGCGCCGGGGAAACTTTGCCGCTGAAGCTGTAGTCGCTAGGAACGATGGTTTTTGTAGGCCAATTTACTTTTGTAACCGACTTAAGTTTTTTCGCAGTCGCACTTGTTGACCCAGGTACCGTTTCGATTCCTGGTGTTATCGCGGATATGTAAGTGGACTTGGTTCCTAGTACGGTACGTAACTCATCAGGAGTCACAGGTTGTCCCGGAGCAATCGTAAGTGCTGTGATGTTTCCAGCCGAATCAGAAAGATTTAGTTTGCTAATGCCGCCACTTGGATAATTTCCAGCAACTGTCATTGACCAAACGTCAGCAACCAAAACTCCCTGAGCGCGAAGACGCGCAACCAAGGAAGCTTGATCAATCGTTGTAGTCCAGCTGGCATTTGGATTATTCACTCGTGGATCCTGTGACCAATGATCATCAACACTTACCAGCCAGCTGATCGTTGATGTTCCCCAAACTTCAGAGCGTGGCTGAGTCTTGCCGCCTGTGGATGAAGAGTAATAGCCAGGCACCAAAGTCGTTCCGCTGTAAATAGCTAGACCGTTTGTATCATCAGTCTTAGTTTCGTTAACTGCTTGTACCCAGCGATCACCACTGCTGGAAATTTCCTTAACAAATCCAAGGAAGACCTGATCGCTATCAGTTATCCCGATGTTGCAGTCACATGAGGTTCGAACATTTGTGCGCGACATCGCAAATGACCTAGCTGCGATTACTTGAGCCTTGAGCGCTTCTAGTGCCCAAGAAGATGGCATTTCGCCAAGTCCATATAGATACTGATCATTTAGTCGAAGGATGTTCACAGCATTTTTAGCCGCAATCGAAAACGATCCATATTTGTAGCGATGCGAACAACTGGTGGTAGTACATGTAGCTTCACCAAGAGCTGCCTTGGCGATCGTTCCAGCATTTAAGTTAAGTAACGTTGTCGCGTTATCCCAAGTCAGTGTGGCAGAGGTACCTAAAGCAGTTTGATTATCACTTGATGTAAGAGTGAAGGTTGAATCAGTAAAAGTGAAAGTCAAATCGACCATGGGTGCAAAACTTAGAGTTTGGACGCCATCAACAACAACCGTTAAGTTGCCAGCGATGCCAGGGTCAATCGGATTATCTTCGACGCGAGCAAAAATTGTGGTCTGTCCAGTTTCAATGCCCACTCGAAATGCCGGGTTTGTTGAAGTCACTAACGGCGCTGCGCCGGTGTAGTAGTGCTTAATAATGTCGTCGTCAGTTGCGCCGTCGAGTGCCATTCCATATGCACCGTATTGGCTCATACCTAAGCCGTGCC
>JBEION010000279.1:0-1690 GCA_040377565.1 Candidatus Nanopelagicales bacterium
CTGGACTCCAAAGGATTACCGTGACCTACAAGACCGATTAATCGAATCTCAGACCGCATTTGTAACACCAACTTCTTGGCAAGGAGAAACTGTGGGCCGGTTTGCATTTGTGCACCCAGGGACCACAATCGCGATGGTTAAGGAAGTTTTCGCGAACATTTAATTGCGAGAGAATAGATCTGTGACAAGTGTTGTAATTATTGGCGGCGGCCCAGGTGGTTATGAGGCTGCATTGGTGGCCTCCCAGTTGGGCGCCGACGTAACGTTAATTGAACGTGATGGCATTGGTGGCGCCGCAGTACTTACTGACGTTGTGCCAAGTAAGGCCCTGATTGCCGTAGCTGAAGCTGCAATCGATACCAAGGGCAGTTCTGCTATTGGTGTGCATGCAACTGATGTCACGATTGATATCGCGGATGTCAATGCCAGATTAAAGAAATGGGCAGCAACCCAAAGTTCAGATATCCAGCAGCGTTTACTTTCCCAAGGTGTGAAAGTGTTGGCCGGCACTGCTGAACTCATCGACGCAGAAAATGTCAAAGCCAAACTTAATGACGGATCTGAGGTAACACTTAAGGCCGAAGTTGTTTTGTTGGCAACTGGTGCCCGCCCAAGAGAGTTAGCTAGTGCAGTCATTGATGGCCAGCGGATCCTGAACTGGAAACAGCTTTATGAATTCACTGAGTTACCTACAGATTTAATTGTGGTTGGTTCTGGTGTTACTGGTGCGGAATTTGCTGGCGCCTACCAAGCGCTTGGTTCCCAAGTGACTTTAGTTTCATCGCGAGATCAAGTTTTGCCTGGCGAGGATTCAGAGGCCGCAAAAGTAGTCCAAGATGTTTTCGCAAAGCGAGGCATGCAGGTCCTTTCCCAAACTCGAGCGGTTCAAGTAACTAGAACTGAATCTGGCGTTTCTGTAGAACTTTCTTCTGGAAAAGTGATTACCGGATCGCACTGTTTGATGGCTGTTGGATCTTTGCCAAATACCGAAACCATTGGTTTGGCTCAAGTTGGAGTAACTACCAATGAAGCTGGATTTATCGAAGTGGATAAAGTCTCTCGGACAAGTGTGCGAGGTGTTTATGCCGCAGGTGACTGCACTGGGGTGCTGATGCTGGCATCGGTGGCAGCAATGCAGGGACGAATTGCAATGTGGCATGCACTTGGTGATTCCGTGCACCCGTTGAATCTTGAAACTGTTTCTAGCAACGTGTTCACCGATCCAGAAATTGCAACTGTTGGTGTGAGCCAAGCAGATGTGGACTCGGGCAAGGAAACTGCCAATGTTTTGAACCTTCCACTTGCGACAAATGCTCGAGCAAAAATGCAAGGTATCTCGGAAGGGTTCGTAAAGATTTTTTGTCGACCAGATACCGGCGTAATTGTGGGCGGTGTTGTTGTGGCGCCAAAGGCTAGCGAATTGATTTTTTCGATAGCTCTCGCGGTTGAACACAGACTTACAGTTGACCAGATGTCACAGACAATTACGGTTTATCCGTCGCTATCTGGATCAATTGCTGAAGCTGCTAGACAGCTACACCAAACCCAAAACTTGAATTAGGTCTATTTAATTTCCATTAATTCGGTGCCAGTTGGAACTGTGGTTCCAACTTCAGCGTTTAAGCCAGTAATAATTCCAGCTTTGTGAGCAGTTAGTGGCTGCTCCATCTTCATAGCCTCGAGAACAACA
>JBEION010000089.1:0-4402 GCA_040377565.1 Candidatus Nanopelagicales bacterium
GCAAGCATCCAGGAAACCACGCACAATTTCTTCTGGAGACATTCCGTCACTGGGAGGTCTGGCAATAACTCTTACAAACTGCGCAGAGGTATCTTCTGAAATTTCTTCACCGAAGTACACCTCGCTCGACTTTGGAATGCCCGCACAGCCTGAAAGTACAAGTGCTAATGCGAGGAGTCCACCAGTAACTTTTAGTCTCATGGTGCGCCTGCCGAAATTGCCACCGCAGAAATTGCGCCTAATTCAATTCGAGGAAGCGTCAAAACAAACTGCGCACCCTCATTTGGCGCACCCCATACGTCAATGATTCCGCCATGCAGTGCTGCATCCTCCGCAGAAATTGACAGTCCTAGACCGGTGCCGCCGAGGGTACGTTGTCGAGCTGGATCTGCGCGCCAAAAGCGACCGAAAACTCTTGATAAATCTTCAACCGCGATTCCTTGACCGTGATCTCGAACCGAGATAGAAACGCAAGACTCATTTCCTAAAATTTCGACTTCGACATTGGTGCCATCGCAATGCTCAATTGCATTCACAACTAAATTTCTAATGATTCGGGAGACTCGTCGCTGGTCCGCCATCACCGTTGTATCGCCACTACTTGCAAACTTGAACTGAGTTGAGTGCTCTGCAGCGATTTCTTCGTTATCCCGCAAAATCATTTCAGTAACTGCGGCCAAATCAATAGCCGCACTCTCAAGTGGCGAAGCTCCCGCATCAATTTTGCTCATTTCAAGTAAATCGCTCAGTAGTAAATCGAACCGGTCTACTTGATTTCTAAGCAGTTCCGCTGATCGAGCCATGTCTGGATCAAAATCAGCTCGAGCGTTGTAAATCATTTCACTTGCCATTCGTACGGTTGTTAATGGCGTGCGCAATTCATGCGAAACATCAGACACAAACTGTTGTTGAACTTGGGATAGAGATTCAAGCCGAATGATTTGGCTTTGTAAACTCGTTGCCATTTCATTAAACGAGCCGGCCAGTCGGGCAATGTCGTCTTCACCATTAACTTGCATTCGTCGATCTAAGTCTCCAGATGCAATTTGAACCGCAATCTCGGCTGCTTCTCGGACCGGATCTGTAACTCGAGCGGTAACAAACCAGGCCAAAACCATCAAGCTCACCAACAAAATGAGGCCGGTTGCAGCAACGCCCTGTCGTACCAGGTCAATAGTTCGTTGCTCGTCATCAAGTGGGAATAGCAAATAAAGTTCGTATGCTCCCACTCGTGGGATGGAAACTGGTGAACCTACAACAAGGCCTGGCGAAGTTACGCCACCTTCGTAAATCAATTCTGAATATGCCCAAGCTTGACGATCACGTTCGCGGATTGCAGTTCTTAAACTCTCGGGAATAGATGCCTCAGAAATTAACTTAGTTCCGCGCTCAGGAACCCCAACTAGATCCGGGTCACTTAAGAACAAGGCGTCATAAATTCCAGGAGAGCCAGCTCGCACGGCAAGTGCTGTGATTACCGAGTCAACAAGTCTGGTGTTATTTGGAGCCACTAGCCCAACGTCAGAAGCATCTAAGAGTCGCTGAACTTCAAGTCTGGCTGCCGTTGCCTCAGTCAAAGCACTCTGCTGCTTTGCTTCAAGTAAGCCAGATGTCACTTGATTAACTAAGAGCACACCCACGATGCTCAAAACTGAAGTAGATATTACAAACGTCAAAATGATCAAACGAAGTTGCAAGTTTCTTCGCCAATGACTTCGGATCGAAGTCTTTTCTCGAGCTAATGTGCTCACCGGTTAAGTTTGCCCTGCCTTGTAGCCAACCCCGCGCACTGTTACAACGATTTCAGGATGCTCTGGATCAATTTCTATTTTTGCGCGGAGTCTTTGCACGTGTACATTCACAAGCCTGGTATCAGCAGCGTGTTGGTATTCCCAAACTTCTTCTAGTAAAGCTTCCCGAGAAAAAACTTGCCAAGGTCGTTTAGCAAGAGTTACCAGAAGTTTGAATTCTAAAACTGTGAGTGGAATGTTAACTTCGCCACGCTTAACTCCATGACCTGCTACGTCAATGACCAAGTCACCAACCTTGATTTCATTTACTGCTGGTGCTTCAATGTTTCTTAGGCGAGCTCTGATTCTGGCGATTAGTTCTTCATTCTTGATCGGCTTAACAATGTAGTCATCAGCGCCGGCTTCCAGACCAGTTACAACATCACTAGTGTCACTGCGAGCTGTCAACATAACGATAGGAACTCCACTGGATTCCCTAATTGCTTGGCAAATCTCAACACCATCTCTACCTGGAAGCATCAAATCAAGTAACACTAAGTCCGGGTTTACAACTTGAAATGCATTTATGGCTTGGTTTCCATCAGCACAATAGGAGACTTCGAATCCTTCAGCGCGCAACAGAATGCCAACTATCTCAGCAATAGATTGATCATCTTCGATGACCAAGATGCGCTGACTCATTCCGGCACTCCCCTTTAACGCTATTTGAATGCCAAATTTACCTCACGAACGAGAAACCTCGGTACCTATTGCAGTAATGCCTATAAACGTTGGCTAATCTAAGGTAATGCTGCTTAAAGATTTCGTCACCAGAATGCGCACTGAGCTCGGCAAGTTCGGTGTCATCGGTTTAGTGGCATACATAATCGACTTAACAATATTCAATGTTTTGAGATTCAGTGGTGGCGAAGGCCCGCTATACGACAAACCTCTAACTGCCAAAGTAATAAGTGTGCTGGCTGCAACTACCTTTGCTTACTTTGGAAATCGGCACTGGACATTCAAGGATCGTTCACGATCTTCCTTCCGTCGCCAATACACCTTGTTTTTTGTGTTCAATGCGGTCGGCATGGTGATTTCCTTATCTTGCCTCTGGGTAAGTCACTACTTACTTGGATTTGAAAGTGCTTTGGCAGACAACATCAGCGCAAATGTTGTCGGACTTGTCTTAGGAACTGTTTTTAGATTTTGGGGTTACCACAATTGGGTTTTCCCAAATGATGTTTCGAGCGTTGAGCAGAACAGTTAAATTGATTGCTCTGGTGTAGATCCCACCGACATCAGAAATATTCCAAAGACTGCTGGCTTTAAACTTCGTAGCTCAAGCCGGCCACCATCAGATGCAACTTGATTTCGTGCCCAAGCGAGACCAAGTCCAGTGCCACCTGTAGTTACGCCTTGTGTCATTAACGAATTCTCGATGTCTTGTGAAATTCCCATTCCTTCATCTTTTACTTCTATAAGTGTCCAAGATTGATAATCTCGCGCTGAAATTTGAATTGTTCCCGCGCCGTGTTGTAACGAATTTTCAATTAGAACTGACAGCACAAGTTCTTGAACTTCTGGAGTTCCCAGCGCAGCTAAATCAGGTGTGCAATCAATGACAATTTTTCGCCCAGAGGAATGAATCTTGGCTTGCCATCTTTCTTCAACCGTTTGGAGTAGCTCTGAAACATAAATTTCGGTTAAGTCACGATCCGTAGTTGATCTCCAGGTAGTGAGAAGTCCTTCTACCAATTTAACTAGTCGATCAACTTGACCAAGTGCTGCCGTTGAATCTTCGTGAACTTTTGTATCTTTTGTATCCTGCGAAATCTGTTCTAGGCGAAGCGAGAGTGCCGTAAGCGGTGATCTCAATTGATGAGAAACATCTGCAGCAAGCGTGCGTTCTGCGTCCAGACGACGTTGGGCGTCAGTTGCAGCGAGATAAAGATTGTTAATTGTTAGATCAACTTCAGGCAAGCCGGTTTCTTCCGGCGGCGTAATCGAACGTCGCGTAGTTATTAGATTTATCTGACTGAGAAGCGTTTCGAAAGGTCGAACGGTTGCTTTCGCCAATACTTGTGACACTAAAACTACAAGGGTTGCCGTAAGTCCAACTATTGCCTGAATTCCAAAGCTAACTGCCGAGGAGTTCATAAAGAAAGCACTTGAATTTGATGATTGGTTTGAGTCGAGAAACCAAAGATTTGCAACTACGGCTAACAGGATTACCCAAGGAAGTATGGCAATAACGAAAAACCTAAACAGCCGCTGTTGCATGCCTATGTCCGATCGAATCTAAACCCAAGTCCACGAATTGTGGAGATGTGTTCGCCTTCTTCCCCAAGTTTTCGACGCAGGGCCGAGACGTGCATGTCTAAATTCTTAGTAGAACCTGACCAGTCGGTATTCCAAACATCGCGCAAAATTTGTTGTCGGCTAATTACTCGCCCCGAGTTTCGCATCAATAGTTCAAGCAATTGATACTCGGTTGAAGTTAAGGCAACCTCAACTTCATTACAAGTACAGCTTCGAGCTTCAGTGTTCAAAACAATGCCGTTACCGATTAATTCAGTTACATCATGTCCATCTACTCTTCGCATCAAAGCGCGCAATCTTGCCAATAATTCAGAGGACTTGAATGGCTTCATAATGTAATCGTCGGCACC
>JBEION010000233.1:0-2218 GCA_040377565.1 Candidatus Nanopelagicales bacterium
CAATCTTGGCCTGCTCCACGTTAACGACGTCCATAATGACGCCACCTTTAAGCATGTCGGCCATTCCACGCTTAACGCGGGTAGTACCAGTTACGCCTGTGCTTGCTGCATCCGTTGCCATGTTGATCCTTTTAAAGTTTCTTAGGTTTCCCCAAGTCTAGCGAGCCGGGGCTTTTTTGCTAGTCGGCTAAGGCTGGCGGAATCTGGACATCCAGATCGACTGGGACAGGCGGTTTAGCCCTGCCAGCCAAACGGAAGAACCTAACCAAAAATTGCTCACGGATCTCAAGGCAATCACGTACTGCATCCGTATGGAATTGCTGGCTCATTTGGATACGGTCGCAGACTTGGGCCAACTCATCGAGCAAAGCGGAGGCATGCTGATTGCTTCGGATTTCGTTGACTTCCTCGGTTTCGTCCAAAGTCATAACCAAAATACTCGTTAACTCGTCTTCAACCTGAGTTCGTTCCGGCGATGAGACCTCTTGCAAAATTAGTGCCTCGTGCGCAGCCTGTCCCCAAAGCACCGACAGCGCTGGATCAATTCCAGGCACGGCTGCTAACTCAGCAACGATTCCCCCGCGCCTTACGAGTTGGCCGTGCAGCGCAAGTTCAGTTACTTCAATTCGATGATGCAGACGATCAAGTCGGCCGGCTTGATGCGACAAATACCAAACTGCAAAAGCAATGGCCACAATAAGGATGATCGATTGACTATTCATTAATCACTCCGCATCTCTGGGGTTATTCTGCCGCGACCGAGTCGACCGATCATTTGGCCAGTTAAGTCTGGTTCAACTTTCACACCTGGCACTCGGATTGACTCGTACACATCGACGATGCGTTCGGCAACTACAGACCAATCAAATTCCGCTGCTCGCAACTTTCCTTGAGCAGTAAGTTCTGCGCATCGGTTTGGATCCGACAGCAAACCAGAAACTACTTTTGCTAAGTCGACTGAATTTTCGTTTTCGAAAGTGATGCCAGCCTTGCCATGATTAAGTACCCGTTCGAAAGCCTCCAAGTCACTGGCTACTACAGGTGTTCCGCTTGCCATTGCCTCTAACAACACAATGCCAAAGGATTCGCCCCCAGTATTAGGTGCGACGTAAACAGTTCCGGATGCAAGCACGCTGGCTTTATCTTGAGGAGCTACCATGCCAAGCACGGTCACACTTGCTCGATCTTCTCGAGAGAGATTCTTTAAGGTATCTGCTGGCTCGCCTGGACCGGCGATAAGCAATCGAACATTTGGATGCTGTCGTCGAATTTCAGGGTAGGCATCTACTAAAACCTGCAAACCTTTACGCGGCTCATCACCTCTGCCCAAGAAAACTATGGACTGGTTTACACCTGGCCAACCAAACATTGGCTTGGCGTTAGAGAAAACGGAAATGTCAACGCCGTTTGGAATAACCACTGCGTCGCCACCTACATGCTTAATCAATGTGGTTCGCGCTGCTTCACTAACTGCAATTCGAGCTGAAACTTTCTCCATTGCAGTCTGCGCCAGTTTTGAAAGCGTAAGCATCATGCGCGATTTATCCATTGAGGAGTGCCAAGTTGCCACAATCGGCCCCTTAGCTGCCCAACAAGCTAAGACCGAAAGGCTCGGGGCAAGTGGTTCATGCACATGCAGCACATCAAACTCCCCCTCCTCAATCCACTTCGAAACTTTTCGGGCAGCAATCGGACCAAAACTCAATCGCGCTACCGAGCCGTTGTACTTAACCGCTCTTGGCTTTCCAGTTGAAACTACGTAATTCGGCAACAGTTCATCGAATTCAGCTGGAGCCAGCACGCTTACGTGATGACCCATTCGAATCAGGGCCTCAGCTAGATCTGCCACGTGTGCGCTAACTCCGCCTGGAATATCCCATGAGTATGGACAAACAATCCCAATCCTCATGAGGTGGCCTCTTGGAAAACTAAGTCTGGCCACACTGGTTGCAGTTGGTGCCAATTATCTGGATGTGCCGAGATATGTTTTTCGAAATTTCCCGAGACAAGTTTTGTAATCTCTTGGGCTCTACGCAAGCGATCTCGACCCTGTACTGGACTGCGATCGAAAACAACTTCAGCATCAAAAGTAATAACGAGAGTTTCACCGTCATACCAAGGTGCACACGTAAAAAGCGGTCGGCCGGTGTCTAACGCAAGTAAGGCTGCGCCAATTGGTAATGGGGCGCGATGACCAAAGAATTCGTTACTCATTCCA
>JBEION010000094.1:0-4217 GCA_040377565.1 Candidatus Nanopelagicales bacterium
AGCTGTCCCAGCTCGAAATGAACTTTGGTCGATGGATGAACCGGTTCAGCGCTACCAACCCAACAACACACCAATTCGAATTTTGGTATCTCGTAGTCGACCACCGCGTGAGATTCCTGCAGTCATCAAAAAACTTGAAGCGACTTTTCCAGAGCGCGGCCCCGTTGAAGTAATTCCAATGGGATCCGTTGGCGCAAAAGTCGGTGCGATCTTGGCTGACAAAGCCGATGTCTATTTCAATTCCGGCGGATTCTATGAATGGGACTTAGCTGCGCCACTGGGGATTGCAGTTCACAATGGCCTTTCGGTAACTGATTGCAGTGGCAATCCAATTGAACTAAACAAAGTGGACTTGAAGGTTAATGACATTTTGATTTGTCGCCCTGAGCTAACTGCGACCATTGTTGACGCCCTGGAAACTAAATGACTCTGAAGTTAATTAGTGATGCCATCGCTAACGATCCAATAGTTCAGGGCGCACTATCAGATTTAGATTCGGGGTTAAAGGTTCGATTAGCAGTCAACAAGAGTGCGATCCCATACGTTAGCGCAACGGTAGCCAAAATTCGACCAGTAGTTTTAATCGCGGCAACCGAAAGAGCTGCGCAAGATTTAGCAAACTCGCTAACTGATTTTGTTGCCGAAGAAAACATTGCAGTATTTCCTGCCTGGGAAACTTTGCCGCATGAACGACTTAGTCCCAGCAGCGACACGGTTGGAAGACGTATGGCAGTTTTGCGTCGACTTGCTCATCCGAAGGAAGTAGCGCCAATCAAGGTTCTGGTTACGAGCGCTCGAGCATTCATTCAACCAATCGTGGCTGGCCTTGGCGATGTTCCAGCATTAAAGATTTCAACTGGAGACGACTTCTCACTAGAAAAACTTGTCACTGAACTTTCGCGCCTGGGATTTGATCGGGTTGATCTAGTTGATCGTCGGGGACAGTTTGCCGTGCGTGGTGGCATCGTTGATTTATTTCCACCAGCTTTAGAACATCCATTACGTGTTGAATTCTGGGGTGACACAGTCGAAGAGATTCGTGCTTTCTCCATTGCCGATCAGCGCTCGCTTGGCATTGCGGTAGACCAGATTTTTGCCACAGCCTGTCGGGAACTTTTGATTACAAATGACGTCGCTGCAAAAGCAGCAAGTCTGATCGGTTCCCATCCAGAGTTATCCGAAATGCTAGAAAAGATTGCAGCTGGAATCGCAGCTGAAGGTATGGAAAGTTTGATTCCGGTTTTGGTGCCAAAGCTGGAAATGCTTATCGATGTAATTGAAGCAAATTCTGTGATCATCGAAGCTGAACCAGAACGCCTGGAAACTAGAGCTCACGAATTAGTTTCAACCAGCGCTGAATTTCTCGAGGCATCGTGGAGTAATGCAACCGCTGGAAATGTTTCGCCAATTGACTTAGAGGCAAGTGCATTTCGGGATTATCGAGAACTTCGAGATGAAAGTAATTCGCACGCTTGGCTTGGTCTAACAACATTGGCTGGTCCTACTGATGAATCACCAGATATTGAAGCCACTCCGGATTACCGCTCCAAAATCGAAGACTTCGTTGCAGACATTCGCACTTGGTGGAAAGCCGGCTCGCGGGTTGCGGTCTCCATGGCTGGGCATGGATCAACCGAAAGATTAGTTGCGACTTTGATGGAGTTAGGAATTCCAGCTCGGCAGACTGAAGAATTAACAGTTGACTTAAAAGATGAAGTAATTGAAGTAACTGTTGGTCATCAAGAATTCGGTATTCAAGTGAATTCCGCTGGTTTTGTTCTGGTTACTGAAGTTGATTTGTTTGGCAGTAGAGATGCATCGAAAGAAAACAGATCACTACCAAGTAAGCGACGAGTTGTAATTGATCCGCTGACTCTCAAAAGTGGTGACTTTGTAGTTCACGAACAGCATGGTGTTGGTCAGTACATCGAGATGTCACAGCGCACAGTTGCTAATGCCACTCGTGAATATTTAGTTATTGAATACGCAGCCAGTAAGCGCGGCCAACGTGGAGATCGACTTTACGTTCCAAGTGATCAACTAGATCAAGTCACTAGATATGTCGGTGGCGAAGCTCCATCCCTTAATCGACTTGGTGGTGGCGATTGGGCTGCAACCAAGTCACGGGCACGAAGAGCAGTCCGACAAATTGCTGGCGAGTTGATTCGACTTTATGCAGCGCGAATGGCAAGTAAAGGTTTCGCTTTCTCACCAGATAGTCCTTGGCAGCGCGAACTTGAAGACGCCTTTGAGTATGTCGAAACTCCAGATCAGCTAGTAACAATTGATGAAGTTAAGCGCGACATGGAAAATGACATTCCGATGGACCGATTGGTCTGTGGCGATGTGGGATACGGCAAAACCGAAATTGCAGTGCGCGCTGCGTTTAAGGCAGTACAAGACGGCAAACAAGTTGCCATCTTGGTTCCAACGACTTTGTTAGTTCAACAACACTTTGAAACTTTCTCTCGTCGGTATGCCCAATTCCCGGTCAAGTTAGCTGCACTTTCCCGGTTTCAAACCGATGCCCAAGTACGCGAAGTAATAAGTGGAATCACAGATGGCTCGATAGATATGGTGATTGGCACCCATCGTTTGTTTAACCCAGAAGTGCGATTTAGAGATCTTGGCTTAGTAATCGTTGACGAAGAGCAAAGATTCGGTGTTGAACATAAAGAGCATCTCAAGGCGCTTCGGACAAATGTCGACATGCTCACTATGTCGGCAACGCCAATTCCGCGCACCCTGGAAATGGCAGTTACCGGTCTACGCGAAATGTCCACGATTCAAACACCACCAGAAGAACGCCACCCAGTATTAACCACAGTGGGTCCATACGATGAAAAATTCATCACTGCTGCAATTCACCGAGAACTTATTCGTGAAGGCCAAATTTTCTTTGTTCACAATCGTGTGGAAAGCATAAATCGAGTTGCTAGCAAGTTAGCGGAGTTAGTTCCGGAAGCTCGCATCGCGGTAGCGCACGGGCAGATGAATGAAACTTTGTTGGAACAGATCATCGTGGACTTCTGGGAACACAAGTTCGACATTTTGGTTTCCACCACAATTATTGAAAGTGGCCTCGATATTCCAAATGCTAACACTTTGATCGTAGATAGAGCTGACACATTTGGTTTGTCGCAATTACATCAGTTACGTGGTCGAGTTGGCCGAAGTCGCGAACGTGGCTACGCCTATTTCTTGTATGCCCCAGATAAACCATTAAGCGAAAATGCCCACGATCGACTTTCCACAATTGCCGCGCACACTGATTTAGGTTCGGGCATGGCAGTAGCCATGAAGGATTTAGAAATTCGCGGTGCAGGCAACTTACTTGGTGGCGAACAAAGTGGCCACATTGCTGATGTTGGTTTCGATCTTTACGTTCGCCTAGTCAGTGAAGCGGTTGAAGAAGTTAAAACCGGTGGTGTCGCAATTGTTGAGGATGTGGTGAAAGTTGAGTTGCCAGTTGATGCTCACTTGCCACATAGCTACGTGCCCGAAGAGCGACTTCGCCTTGAGGCTTACCGCCGGTTGGCTGATGCCCGAACTAATGACGACGTAACAGGTGTAGTTGAAGAGTTGGCTGACCGATACGGATCGATGCCAGCGCCAGTCGAGACCTTGGTTTCAATCGCCCGGTTGCGCGTTTCGCTACAGGCTGTTGGCATCACTGAAGTGATTGCCACATCAAGCCATGTGAAGTTTTCCCCAGTTGAACTTCCCGAGTCCAAAGTGCTGCGCTTAAACCGGCTCTATCCAGGATCGGTAATAAAGCCTGCAACTCGTACGATTGTCGTGCCTCGGCCTAAGGCTGCCTTGATTGGCTCTGCTAGCCAGGCAGCAGATATTGACCTTGTGGACTGGGTAAATACCTGGGTGTCATCAGTGGTTGCATCTTCCTAATAAAATTAGAAGGTTGGTTCTTGAAAGGAACATCTGTGAAACTTCGTTTGGTTGCAACTCTGGTTCTAGGCGTTGCAGTTTTAACCGGATGTTCCGATTCGCCAAAACTTGCAGGTAGCGCTGTTGTAGTCAACGGCAAAGTAATTCCCGCTTCCGCAGTAGCCGAGCGCGTCGACAAAGTTCGCGCCCAAATCCAAGTCACAGATCCTTCACTTATCAGCGAAGTACCAAGTCTGATTCAGATCAACCAGCGCGCAGTAGATCATTTTGTTCGCGCTTCACTTTTCGAAGAAGTTGTTGCTCGTGAGGGA
>JBEION010000258.1:0-1973 GCA_040377565.1 Candidatus Nanopelagicales bacterium
ACAGCCATATGAATTGCCACCTGAGTCAGTGTTGTTTTTGAAAAGGTAGATTTCCCCTTCAATTCCTTCTTCCAGTAAACGCTCTTGCGCATCGAGAATCAGTTCCGCAAGGATTCGCTCGCCGGACTTATCTTGCACGATCAGATCGTGGAAATCGTCACATTCGGCAGTTGCGTACTCTGGATGACTACCAACATCTAAATAGAGACGAGCACCATTAGTTAGAAATACGTTTGAGCTTCTCCCCCAAGAAACAACGCGCTTGAAAAGGTAACGAGCTACTTCATCTGGAGTGAGACGCCGCTGACCTTGAAATGTGCAAGTAACACCAAACTCTGTTTCAATTCCGAAGATTCGTTTGTCGAGTCTGCCTGATGACACTTACTGTCCACCTTTTTGCACGAAACCCTTAACAAACTCTTCAGCATTTTCTTCAAGAACCAAGTCGATGGCATCTAATAAGTCTGTTACGTCAAGGTCAGAACTAGAGGTTGTAGGAAGTGGAGTGAAATCGGAAGATTGTTCCCGATCGGAGTTACCTTTAGCAAACTCGCGCTCGCTCATGTCGAACCCCATTTCATCTCGTGCTGTGCACTCTTATGCATCACACTATTCCAGTAGTTCAAACCCTATGCCAATACGTGTTCTGGCTTCAGGTTAGCCAGCAGATCGGCCGCAAGTTCTGATTGTTCAAACAGGTCTGAAGTGGCAGCCTGAGTGCCACCAAGTGCATCTGGAGTGGAGATTCGCTTCAGCGGAACATCAGGTCCCAGATCCAGAATCACGGAATCCCATGAGGCAGCCGCAACTTGGTCTACAAACTTGGCTACACAAGTTCCTCGGAAATACGCTCGGGTATCCACTGGAGGGTTAGCAACAGCCTGCGCCACCTGCTCTTCAGTAAACAGCAGATCCATCTTTCCCTTTTGCTGAAGAACCCGGGCCAACCCTTTATCCGGACGTAAATCTGCAAACTGGATGTCGATTGCCGCCAAACGCGAGTCGTTCCAAAGGAGATGATCACGATTTCGGTATCCGTTAAGTACTGACAGCTTGGTTATCCAATCAACTTCATTTACTAGTGACATTGGGTCGTGCTCTAAGGCATTGAGAATTCTTCCCCACTGTGTGACGACGTCGTGTGCCATTTCATCTGTCTCACCGGTTTCAGTTAAGAACCTAGCGGCACTGCTCTGATAATGCTTTTGAATATCCAATGCCGACATCTCAGAGCCATCACGCAGTCGTTGTTTGGTTTCAAACTTATAGTCATGGCTTACCAAGTGCATTGACGTCACTGCATCGTAAAGTTCGAAGTCGAGCTTAAGGAAATTAGCCTCGATCATGCTGAGCACAATCGCCGTGGTTCCCATCTTTAGATAATTGATTCGCTGCGACATATTTGCGTCGCCAATGATGACGTGTAAGCGTCGGAACAAGTCTGGGTCAGCGTGCGGTTCATCACGAGTGTTAATGATCGGACGTCGTAGCGTGGTTTCTAAACCAACTTCTGCTTCGAAGAAATCTGCACGCTGACTGATCTGGAATCCAGGTTCAATATCTTCTTGACCTAAACCAACGCGGCCAGCTCCGGCAAAGACACATCTCGTCACAAAGAACGGAGTTAGATACTTAACCAGATCACCGAATGGAACTTCGCGAAGAACTTGGTAATTCTCATGTGTACCGTAGCTAACACCTTTGCCATCAGTATTGTTTTTGTAAACCGTTATTAGATCTCCGGTAAGTGTGCTGGCTAGCCGAGCACTTCGCTCAATGATGCGATCCCCTGCGGTATCCCACAAGGCAGCGTCATAAGGATTGGTTACCTCAGGTGAGGCGTACTCAGGATGAGCGTGATCAACGTAATACCGAGCTCCATTTGGCAGCACTAAGTTTGCTAATCCATAGTCATCATCCGTCAATTGGCTTGGGTCAGCATCTGCGCGACTCATGTCAAAGCCACGTGCATC
>JBEION010000155.1:0-3170 GCA_040377565.1 Candidatus Nanopelagicales bacterium
AATCGCGAAGCAAGCGAACAAATGCCATGGTGGTTGCTACTGGCTGATTTCCAGAGCCAGCACTCATGTCTTTGTAAGTTTCAATTGGCGGCAGTGTCAATACTTTTGCTTTGGTGCGGCGTGATGGGACGTAGCCACCTAGCGCGCGGCGACGTTCATGCAAGTATTCGATGTGTTCGTGGTTATCACCTGGGTGGTAATACGGCGGCAACTTGTCATCAAGTTGGGCGTCTGTGATTGGAATCTGCAACCGATCGCGGAAAACTGCAAGATCTTCATGAGTAAGTTTCTTCATCTGGTGCGTGGCGTTGCGACCTTCGAAGTGTGAACCTAAAGTCCAGCCCTTGATGGTCTTGGCCAGAATTACCGTCGGTTGACCAGTGTGAGCTTCAGCTGCTGCGTAGGCGGCATACATCTTCTTGTAATCATGGCCACCACGCTTTAGGTTCCAGACCTGTTCATCTGACCAGCCTTCGACCATGGCCTTGGTACGTGGATCGCGGCCAAAGAAGTTATCGCGAACGAAGCCACCGTTTTCAGTCTTGTAAGTCTGGAAGTCACCGTCTGGTGTGCGGTTCATTAAGTTAACGAGCGCGCCTTCGTTATCGATGGCAAGCAATTCATCCCACTCGCGACCCCAAACAACCTTGATTACATTCCAACCAGCGCCACGGAAGTGTGATTCAAGTTCTTGAATGATTTTTCCGTTGCCGCGAACTGGCCCGTCAAGGCGCTGCAAGTTGCAGTTGATTACGAAAGTTAAATTGTCGAGTTCTTCGCGAGCTGCGATACCGATAGCGCCTAGTGATTCTGGCTCATCCATTTCGCCGTCGCCCAAGAATGCCCAAACGCGCTGCTGGGAAGTGTCCTTGATTCCGCGATGATGCAGGTAGCGATTAAAGCGAGCTTGGTAAATCGCATTCATCGGACCAAGACCCATAGAGACTGTTGGGAACTGCCAGAAATCTGGCATCAAACGTGGATGCGGGTAACTTGGCAATCCATTAGGTGCAGCCGATAGTTCCTGACGGAAACCATCAAGGCGATCAGTGCTTAAGCGACCTTCAAGAAATGCGCGGGCATACATTCCGGGGGATGCGTGACCTTGGAAGAAAACTTGATCGCCGCCGCCTTCATGTTCTGGGCCTCGGAAGAAGTGGTTAAAGCCAACTTCGTAAAGTGAAGCACTTGATGCGTAAGTTGAAATGTGTCCACCGACACCGATACCTGGGCGTTGTGCGCGATGCACCAACATTGCTGCGTTCCAGCGAATGTAAGCGCGGATTCGCCGCTCGATGGTTTCGTCACCAGGAAAATCTGGTTCGCGGTCAGGCGAGATGGTGTTGATGTAGTCAGTGCTACGAAGACTTGGGACGCCCACATTCTTTTCAGACGAGTGGCGAAGCAATGACAGCATGATGTGACGGGCGCGCTGTTCGCCATGTGTTGCGATTAAGGCATCTAGTGACTCGATCCATTCCCGAGTTTCTTCAGGATTTACATCTACATACTGGGTAGGTAGACCGCCAGCAATCAGCGAATCCCGATCTGGTGTGGTGGTCACGGTTAGTTACCTGCCTCGCTTAGGAACGGCTATTTCACCTCCTATTGTGTCTGATGTCCAAGCCTTCGCCTAAGTCGAGTCCTATTTGGCAGGAAATCAATATCGGGCAATTTGGGGTTTGCAGTTGCCTTTTGGCCATTACTCAGGTGGACTAAGACTGTGAGTTCACAAGAAGGCACCCTCGCGGGGTTGGCTGGCAAGTTTGGGTTAGGCGAAGGACTCGTAGTCCAAGAGCTCGGATTCGATGTTGATTGCGATCAATCAGTTTCCGATGCAATCGCATCTGTCTCTGAATTGGTTGATGAAACCTTCGATGACGTTGTTGATGCAGTACTTCTCTGGTGGCGCGATGAGGACGGCGATCTCGTAGATGCGCTGGTAGATGCCTTGGGTCCACTGGCAGACAACGGCGTTATTTGGTTAATGACACCAAAGCCAGGTCGAGATGGTCACGTTGAACCTGAAGATATTGCAGATGCTGCGCCAACATCTGGCCTGCAAGCAACGAGCAACATAAATGCAGCACCGGACTGGCAGGGCACTCGGTTAGTTGCACCAAAATCCCGTCGCTAAACACTTCGAATTAAAAACAAAATCCAAAAAAGAAATGAGTAAAACATGTCGTTAGAAGTTGGCCAAGAAGCCCCAGATTTCACACTTCAGAATCAGTTTGGTGAAGATGTGAAGCTTTCGGATTTCCGTGGCAAGAAGAATGTCGTTCTAGTTTTCTACCCAATGGCTTTCACTGGAATTTGCACAGGCGAGCTTTGTGAAATTCGTGATCAGAGTCCAGCGTTTGTTAGTGATGATGTCCAGGTCCTTGGCATCTCATGCGATACCTCTGCATCGCTCAAGGTTTTCGCAGAACAAGAAAACTTTGATTACCCGTTGCTGTCTGACTTCTGGCCACACGGCGAAGTTTCAAAGGCTTACGGTTCATTCTTTGAGCCAAGAGGTTTTTCGATGCGCGGAACCTTCGTTATCGACAAGGCAGGAATCCTGCGCTGGTCAGTAGTTAATGGTCCAGGCGATGCCCGCAATACCGACGAATACAAGCAGGCGCTAGCAGCCCTGTAAATCGGACAGTTTGCTAAAAGATGCGGACTTGGCTGACTAGGTGTGAAATTGAGTTGCCACGGCCGGTGTAGACCCGAGACTCACCGGCTGTGGCACCTTTGCGTTATCGGGTCATTGCTTCGCAATACAGACCTAGGGCTCACCGGCTGTGGTCTTTTTAAAAACCACCCACATTCGATTTCTAACTTTTCCCAACCTTAGATAAGGTAGGGAAGCACGTAGGGCGCTTAGCTCAGTTGGCTAGAGCATCTCGTTTACACCGAGAGGGTCAGGGGTTCGAGTCCCTTAGCGCCCACTGCAACGGAAATACCCCCGCAAGGGGGTATTTTTTTTGCCTAGACCAGATTTACACACACTAGGTGTATGCTATGTGTATGAGTCGAACCAACATAGATCTCGATGACGAGCTGGTGGAAATTGTGATGAATCGATTTAGCCTGCCAACTAAAAAGAGTGCAGTCGAAATGGCTCTACGCCGATTGGTTGAAGAGACGGACCAGATGAAGTTGATCGACAGCATTTTCGGTAT
>JBEION010000131.1:0-3584 GCA_040377565.1 Candidatus Nanopelagicales bacterium
ATTGCAGGTCCAGGATTTATAAACATTCGGCTGGATGCTGCAAGTCAAGGTGAGCTAGTGCGAGACATCATTGCCAAAGGAAATAATTTTGGTCGTGGCACACAGTTAGCTGGCAAAAAAATAAATGTGGAATTCATTTCTGCCAACCCAACTGGTCCATTGCACTTAGGTCACACCCGCTGGGCTGCAGTTGGTGATGCGATTGCTCGCGTCCTTGAAGCCGAAGGGGCAGAATCTGCGCGCGAGTTTTACATTAACGACCTTGGCGTTCAAATGGACAAATTTGGAAATTCGGTAAAGGCTGCCGCATTAGGCGAAGCAATTCCAGAAGATGGTTACCACGGCGCTTACATTCCAGAGCTTGCTAAGCAAGTGGTTTCGCAAAATCCAGGAATTACAGAATTGCCAGAACCGCAGCGCAGCGAAGCGTTTCGCGATGCTGCCTATGCATTACAACTTACGGATCAAAAGCGAGTTCTAGATAACTTCAATACTCATTTTGATGTTTGGACTTCTGAAAAATCACTTCACACTTCAGGAGCAGTTAATCGCGGGTTTGAGAAGCTAAAGTCTCAAGGACATATGTTTGTTGAAGAAGGCGCAACATGGCTTCGAACCAGTGATTTCGATGATGATAAAGATCGCGTTCTAATCAAGGCTGATGGCGCATTGACTTACTTTGCGTCCGATACTGCTTACTACGTAGATAAGCGCAATCGAGGTTACGACCTATGTATCTACTTATTGGGTGCTGACCACCACGGATACGTGAACCGACTTCGCGCAGTTGCAGCTTGTGCTGGAGATAATCCAGATGAAAACATTCAGCTCCTGATTGGGCAAATGGTAAAGATGCTCAAGAACGGCGAGGAAGTTCGACTTTCAAAACGCGCTGGCAACATCATCACACTTGAAGACCTTGTAGATGAAGTAGGCGTGGATGCTGCGCGTTATTCATTGATCCGATATCCAGTGGAATCTCCGTTGGTTCTAGATCTTGATCTATTGGTCTCTAGCACAAACGACAATCCGGTTTATTACGTGCAGTATGCACACGCTCGCATTGCATCGGTTGTTAGAAATGCTGCTGAACTTGGATTGATCCCGGCGAATACTGCAGATTGGGATCCAGCAACTTTTGATCCATCACAGCTAACCGACGATCGGGAAGGCGCCCTGCTTGGATTATTGGCCGATTACCCACGCGTGGTCGCATCAGCTGCTGAACTTCGGGAACCACATCGAATCGCTCGCTATATAGAGGAAGTAGCAACCAGCTACCACTCGTTCTATGCTGCTTGCCGAGTTCTGCCACAAGGGGACGAGCCAGTTACTGAGCTAAACATTGCAAGGCTTTGGCTATGCGCTGCAACGCGTCAGGTGATTTTCAACGGTCTTGAATTGCTGGGTGTTAGCGCACCCGACAGGATGTAACCATGGCTTCGGATTTAAACCCATTGATATGGCCCGCTTCTGCGACCCGAAATAGCCAGGGAGAAATCTCAATCGGTGATGTAACAGTTACTGAACTGGCAAAACAATACGGAACCCCGCTTTATGTTTTTGACGAAGCAGATGTTCGTAAACGTGCCCGCGACTCTGTGGCTGCATTCACTGTTTCAGATATCGAAACCAGCGTTCACTATGCCGGTAAGGCTTTCATAACAACGAAAGTTGCCCAGTGGGTAAATCAAGAAGGCCTTGGAATCGATGTCGCAAGTGCTGGTGAATTAGAAGTTGCACTTCGCGCTGGCATTGATCCAACACAGATAGTTATGCACGGCAACAACAAAAGCGTTCAGGACTTAGAGCGAGCCGTTGAAGTTGGCGTTGGTCGAGTAGTCATTGACAGCTTGATCGAAATTGAACGCTTAAACGTAGTGGCCGCAGCTGCTGGAATTGTTCAGCAGGTTTTACTTCGACTAACTGTCGGTGTTGAGGCGCATACTCACGAAGCAATCTCAACAGCTCATGAAGATCAAAAGTTTGGACTGTCAACTGCTTCCGGAATGGCAATGGCCGCGGTTGACAACGTTTTGGAATGTGATGCGCTGTCACTTGCCGGACTTCATTCACACATTGGATCTCAAATATTCGATGCCACAGGTTTTGAATTAGCCACTCACAGAGTTGTTGACTTCGCTGTGCAAATCAAAGAGCGCCACGGAATTTCTGTTAGCGAATTAGACGTTGGTGGGGGAATGGGAATTGCCTACGTCGAAGGCGATGACCCACTTGATGTAAGCGCAATGGCTAAATCGATTTTGGACATTGTTCGCACGGAATGTGCTCGAGTGAAGATTTCAGTTCCAAAAATTAGCGTTGAACCAGGCCGCGCAATCATCGGAAATCCTGGCATCACGCTTTATGAAGTTGGAACGGTAAAACCTGTTGAATTAGATAGTGGAATTACCCGCCACTACGTTTCCGTAGATGGTGGCATGAGCGACAACATTCGAACAGCTCTTTATGACGCTGAGTACACCGCTGTTATTGCAAATCGTGATTCCGATGCCAAAAAGGTTTTATCTCGTGTTGTTGGCAAGCATTGCGAAAGCGGTGACATCGTTGTCCGCGACATTGAATTACCAGCTGACACTCGACCAGGGGACTTGATTGCCGTTGCAGCTACTGGGGCTTATTGCCGATCGATGGCAAGCAATTACAACCACATCCCGCGCCCAGCAGCTGTAAGTGTTGCCGCTGGTAAATCCCAAGTACTTCTGCGCAGAGAAACAATCGAAGATTTATTGATCTTCGATGCTGGAGTTAACTAGCCTTTTCTTTTTCAATTGATCTAACTAGTAGTCGATTGAATTCGAAAATTGCAGTTGCAATCATTAATGCCGAAGCTATGAATAGTAAGCCACGCAACGCAACTTGAGTATTCATTACTATGAACGCACCTAGCGCAACGAAAATGATGGCCCGAGCAAATGAAATCCAAACATTTGCTGGTCGAACCCAAATCCTCTTCCAGGTTTTCGCAACTTCACTTGGCACATCAACGTCAGGTAAAACTCCGCCTAGCAAGGTGTAAGCCATGCCACCCGCCACGATCAAGATCGCAGCTGGGATCCAGAAAGCAGCATCAAATTGATTCCATGAAGCAATTAGGTAGATTCCGATATCAGGATCGCGACCGAAGATGTTCGTTGCAATCCAAATCGCACCACTTATTCCGGCAAGGATGCCACCTGAAATCATCACTGACTTAGCAACTCGCTGCGCACCTTGACGACGAAATGGTGCGAGCAAGATAACTGCAACGAACATAACTGCGGCAGCAATCGGCAAAGCCATAGATAGCGTGTCAGAAATCTTTAATACCTTTTGCAGCGTATTAATAGTTGCCAAAATGCTTCCAGCTGGTGGTTCAAGACTTAGCGCAGCAATCGGTTCAATCCCAAGCTGAGGCGCAAACATGTTTACTTTTTCAATTGCAACGTTTGCAGTCTCAGTAAATTCAAGTTTTAGTGCTTGACCCTTTACAAATGCATCACGCAATTGAACGGCAGCGCCACGAATTGGTTCGGAGAGGGCATCGCTGGAAAGAATCTTGGCAGCAGCATTCTCGATGACCG
>JBEION010000010.1:0-13794 GCA_040377565.1 Candidatus Nanopelagicales bacterium
TAGGTAAGCCGCAGTATGAGGCGCATGGTGCAACGGATTGTCCTCAACTGGCCAAATCCCCTGCTGAACCTTGTTGATTTCCTGCTTGATGGATTTCATAGCCTCAATGAAGCGATCAAGTTCGAATAGAGATTCGCTCTCGGTTGGCTCAACCATCAAAGTTCCAGCGACTGGGAAAGACATAGTTGGTGCGTGGAAACCAAAGTCAATCAAACGCTTTGCAACGTCATCTACAGTGACGCCAGATTCCTTGGTGATGTCACGAAGATCCAAGATGCACTCGTGCGCAACTAGTCCATTAGCTCCCACGTAAAGAACTGGAAAATCATCACCTAAATGCTTTGCGATGTAATTAGCCGAAGCCACCGCAACTTGAGTTGCCTTGGTAAGGCCTTCCCCACCCATTAGGCGAATGTATGACCATGGGATTGGCAGGATGCCTGCGCTACCCCAAGGTGCCCCACTAACTGCTCCTACCCCACCATCGGCATAACCGCGTGCAGTTGGTCCAGCTTCTGGACGAAGTGGATGTGAAGGCAAGAACGGTGCCAGGTGCGCACGTACACCAACCGGACCAACACCTGGTCCACCGCCACCGTGTGGGATTGCAAATGTCTTATGCAAGTTCAAGTGCGAAACATCTGCACCGAATTTACCTGGCTTAGCTAATCCAACTAGTGCATTCAAGTTCGCGCCATCGACGTAAACCTGGCCACCAGCATCGTGAATCATTGCGCAGATGTCAGAGACCGTTGCTTCATAGACACCGTGAGTCGACGGATAAGTAATCATGAGTGCAGCTAGTTCATCTGCGTTCTCCATAATCTTGTGCTTGAGGTCATCCATGTCAACGTTGCCGAAGTCATCGCAACCAACAACTACAACTCGCATACCGGCCATTACAGCTGAGGCAGCGTTTGTGCCGTGCGCGGAACTTGGAATCAAGCAAACCTTGCGCTGTTCGTCACCACGGGACTTGTGGTAACCACGAATCGCTAGCAAGCCAGCGAACTCCCCTTGCGAACCTGCATTTGGTTGCAATGAGATTGCATCGTAACCAGTTACTTCAACTAACCAATCTTCAAGTTGGCGAATCATCGTTAGGTAACCGTTGACGCTATCAAGTGGTGCAAACGGATGAATCCCGGCAAACTCTGGCCAGGTAATTGATTCCATTTCAGTTGTGCCATTTAGTTTCATGGTGCATGAACCAAGTGGAATCATCGAACGATCAAGTGCGATGTCCTTGTCCGAGAGTCTGCGAATGTAACGAAGCATCTCAGTTTCACTGTGGTACGAGTTGAAGACTGGGTGCTCTAAGTAGGCAGAGGTGCGAACTAAATCAGCTGGCAGCGCTTCTACTTCAAGTACATCCGAATACTTAGTTGGGAATGAACCACCAGTTGCTTCTTGGAACGCAGTCCAAACCTGTTCAACAGTTTCCTCAGTCGTAGTTTCATCGACGCTTAGCGAGATTGTGTCGCTGTCCACTTCCCAAACGGTAATGCCACGAGTACGGGCTGCGGATACAACTGCGCGAGCCTTGCCTGGTACCGAAACTCGAATTGTGTCGAAGAAACCTTCGCTAACACCCACTCCCCCTGCAGCTAAACCTTGTGCCAAGGCCGTTGCGCGGCGGTGAACGTTAAGTGCGATTCGAGCTAGTCCATCTGGACCGTGATAAACCGCGTACATCGATGCCATCACGGCAAGTAGTACTTGAGCAGTGCAAATGTTGCTGGTGGCTTTATCGCGACGGATGTGCTGCTCGCGTGTCTGCAATGCCAAGCGGTAAGCCGTGTGGCCGTCTGCATCAACACTTACTCCAACCAAGCGTCCTGGTAGCGAACGCTCTAGTCCATTACGCACTGCCATGAAGCCTGCATGTGGCCCACCGAAAGCCATTGGAACACCAAAGCGCTGGGATGATCCAACCACAATGTCGGCGCCTAATTCACCCGGTGACTTTAGAAGTGTTAGTGCCAACAAGTCAGTTACAACTCCGACCAAAATGTCGCGACTGTGTGCAAGAGCAATGTTTGCTTCGATGTTGCGAACCTTGCCGCTGCTACCTGGATAACTTAAGAGTGCGCCAAAGCAGTCTGGAAGTTCTTGGGAGTCAGCATCAATTAGCGCGAGTTCAATTCCAATTGGTTCAGCGCGGGTTGCAAGAACAGACAAAGTCTGGGGATGCGTGTCAGCATCAACTGCAAAAACATTTGATTCGCTCTTGGAAGTGCGACGCATCAACGTCATAGCTTCTGCTGCCGCTGTTGATTCGTCAAGTAAAGATGCACTAGCAATATCTAGTCCGGCTAAATCAGTCACCATGGTTTGGAAATTGATTAGTGCTTCTAATCTGCCTTGGGAAATTTCTGGCTGGTACGGCGTGTAAGCGGTATACCAAGCTGGGTTCTCGGTGATGTTGCGCAAGATCACACCTGGAGTGTGTGTTCCGTAGTACCCAAGACCAATCATCGATGTTAATACTTCGTTTGCGTTTGCAAACATTCGCAACTCTGCGAGTACCTCTGCTTCGGAAGCTCCGTCAGCTAGCGCAAGTGGTGCGGGATTCTGAATGTTTGTTGGAACGGCGTCTCTACTCAATGCATCGAGTGAGCTGTAACCGATGAAGTTAAGAATTTTTGCTAGGCCACTCGTATTGGGACCAATGTGGCGATCTGCAAACTGTGCGTATGAATCCTGCTGTGCTTGCACTGACATTTTGTACCTCAAAGACAATAGACGGATAGACCGTTACCGGTCCTCCCCCTCTGTCATGGATACTTCAGAGTTGCTGATTCCAGGTGGTCCTTGCGCCTGAGAGGTTCTGGGGAGCATTGCCCCTTCGGCGGCGCACTGGCTGTGCGCTCTCTCCCACACGGAATCGATAGCAATTAAATGCTACTACCCCTACGTGTCAGATGCGCGACTATTCGCCAGCTACGCGGGCGCGACGACGCATGGAAAGTTCATCGTTGCCTGATGCCGTAACCGAGATGTCCGAATCGCTAACTGCGTATTCAGACTGGTCGCTTGGAAGTTGGGAAAGTGAGCCTTCGATTTCTTGCCATACTCGGCCGATTGCGATGCCAAATACACCCTGGCCACCAGCCAGTAAGTCAATAACCTCATCTGGCGAGGTGCATTCGTAGACACTTACGCCATCACTCATAAGAGTTACTTGAGTCAAATCTGTAGTTCCGCGAGCTCGCAGGTGCTCTACGGCAGTGCGAATCTGCTGCAGTGAGACGCCGGTATCCAGTAAACGCTTAACGATCTTCAATTCCAAGATGTCGCGGAAGCCATAAAGTCTTGCGGTACCCGAGCCAGTTGCTGGGCGAACTGTTGGCAGCACCAACGAGGTACGTGCCCAGTAATCAAGCTGACGGTAAGTAATGCCAACAACTCCAGCTGCTACCGGTCCGCGGTATCCAACCTCTGGCAACGTGTCCATGGCAGATTCATCGAAAAGTAAACCTTGTTCGCCCGCCTTGATAGCCGCAGCATCGCGCGCAATGTCGCGCTGGCGCTGGGCTGTGGTGTCTGGCGTATTGCCTAGATCAGACATTCGTTGCTCCTGAGAACAGCAGGGAGGGACGACTTATCGCCCCGCGGGGAACCTGTGTCCTTTCACAATAGAACTAGCGAATATCTAGGTCAAAGACATATGGTTTCGACACGCCGAAGTCTTACCCTAAACCTTTAGTAGAGATTCAAATCCCATTGGTTGTTGAACTTTTTGATTCGCTATTTACAGCCCTGAATCAGCAGTAATCGAGCGAGCGTGACTAGCTGAAGTCCTCAGGCTGAATGTCATCAAGGAAGGCCCTGAACTTGTCGAGTTCCTCTTGGGACATCTCGCTCTCTCCGAAGCCAGTTTCCCCAGCCTCAAAATCATCATCGATAGCTAAATCCATACCAGCAAAATCCATAACTTCTTGTGCCACGAAAACCGGCACCTCATTTCGAATCGCTAATGCCACGGCATCTGAAGGTCGGGCGCTAATCGAATCATGGTTTAGGAAGTTGATGGTCGCGTAGAAAGTTCCTTCGACCAGTTCGCTCACAGTTACTGAGGTGACCTGGCCACCTAGTTGCTCGATGACATTGGCCAAGAGGTCATGAGTAAGCGGCCTAGGCGGTTCGACACCTTCCAGGGCTAATGAGATCGCAGTTGCTTCAGCAGTGCCAATCCAAAGCGGCAAATATCGAGTAGCTTGTTGGTCGCGCAAAATCAGTACTGGCTGATTTGAAGGTAATTCCAGTCGCACTCCGACGACATCAACTTGTCTCACAGAGTAATCCTATGGGGATTTAGCTACTTCTGACGTTCGATGACTTCGCGAATCAACAGTCCATGTAGGGCTGTGATTGAGTTAGCCAGCTGTAAAGTCAACTCCTGCGCCTGTGCGCTGGCCGTTACGCCTTTGCTTGCTGCGGCGCTTTTCACTAATGGCGCAAAAAGATCTACTTCTCGACTGGCACTAGACAGCACAGTTTTCAGGTGCCGTGGTTCTAAACCATAACTTCTTAGCGTGACTGCGAGATTAACTACCGCTGAAGCTGTTACAGAGAAATAATCCTGGCCATCTGGCTTGATTAATCCAAATTCAACTAATTGATCGATGAACTCTGCGTCTGCGCCGGTATCTGCCATCAACTCAAGTCGATTCATTCGCACGGTCAACAGTTGATTCGAAATCTCGATAGCTTCAGTACTTACTAAGCTTCTTGGTGCCTTTGGAGTTACATCCCCTACTGCAGCAGGTTGTAAGCCACGATTCAACGCATCGATATGTTCTTTGATGACTCGAAGTGGCAAGAAATGATCACGTTGCATTCGAAGCACATAGCGAAGACGCTCAACATCTACAAGTGAGAATTTACGATATCCACTAGCTGTTCGCTCTGGCGCGACAAGACCATTGGTCTCAAGGAAACGAATCTTTGAGATTGTGATGTCTTCGAATTCATCACGAAGTCGAACCAAAACTTCTCCGATACTAAGTAATGCAGGTGACTCTCGCGAGAAATCATATTCCGTGGAGTTCATTTATTGCCCTGCAGTTGGTGCCAGCACGAAAACAAACCGGAATTTACCGATCTGCAGTTCATCGCCATTCACAAGTGCTGTCGTGGTCACTCGATGTTTGTTTACGTAAGTACCGTTCAGCGAACCTGAGTCACTAAGCATCCAGTCTGAACCAACCAATGACACAGCTGCATGCTTACGCGACACCGTGACATCGTCTAGAAATACCTTGCTGTCTGAAGAACGACCAATAGTCATTTGCTCATTAGGTAGCAGCGGGAACTGCATTCCCTCCATGGCTCCCCTGCGAACCACAAGGTGCGCCGAGCCACTCGCTAAATTAGCAATCTTGGCAGCATCGATTGGACCAAGCTCACCGGTTTCAGGATCGCTCGCAACTGGGATAACACCGGTTGCATCAGACTCTAAGGACACTGCCTTAGTTAGTTCTGGCTCGTCTCCGTGACCGCTCATGTCTCTACCTTAACGTGAGGTTTAACTTGAAGTAAGTGCCTGGTAGCCCGCAGCATCCATAAGTGCAGCTGCTAGTTCTGAAGCATTTCCGGCCACTCGAACATCAACTATCCAGCCATTCTTGTATGGATCTGAGTTAAGCGTGTCTGGCGCGGTTTCAATTGCATCGTTACGTGCAATAACTTCGCCGGAAACTGGTGCATAAATGTCACTGACGCTCTTAGTGGATTCCACTTCGCCACAGGTGCCGCCAGCGGTCAAGCTATCGCCAACATTTGGCAAGGACACGAACACGATGTCGCCTAGGGCATCTTGGGCATAGTCAGTAATACCAAAGCGGATCGTGGATTCATCAATAACCTGAACCCATTCGTGCTCGGCGGTGTAATTCAAATCTGCAGGTATGTTGCTCATAATTCAAGCGTACGCCATTCCTATCTAGGATTTAGGCAGGGGCACGATGGCCGAAATGTCCACATTTTCGCTCTCGGTGATTACCACTTCGCCGCCACCAGAACCTACGGTGTCTACCAAGCCACCTGGAATTTCTATGGCAGGAACCAGAACTGAAGGATCGCCAATAACAGAGATCTTGATTGGCACCTGTAATGCAGTTCCAGTAACAGTAATGCCGCTAGTGCTGTCGGCAAACCAACTGTTCGCCACGAGACGAACCGCCAAACCACGGTCTGATATTTGAATAGCAGTTGCACCGGCATCTCGTAGTTCCTGAATGGCATCAATAAGTGTCGAGGCGGTCAGGTTTCCCGAAATCGAAACTTCGATTCCAGTTCCAATGATGGTTTCACTACCCGCTAATACTGCGAGAGCATCAGCTCTACGTTTCGCCTCATTGAGTGCTGAATATTCATCTCCACCCAATAAAGTTTCCCGGGCATCTTCAAGTCGGGTGTTCTCTGCTTCAAGTCTGGCTTCGCGTTGCGCTAAATCGTCCAGCAGACTAACTAGATCACTTTGCCGCGCATTCGCCAGGATTGATTCGGACTCACTGTCAGCAATTGCTGCGGTCAAGGTAAATCCGAGGACAACAAACAACACGGTGATGACAACTTGCGTGCCACTACGCTGCGGACTGAGTGTGCGCTTTAGTCGAAAGCGTGCTTCTTCCCCAGTTCGTGCTGGTCTGGCTCTACGAGGTGCTGAGTGCGATCCCATACTTATGCCTTCAGCAAATGTCTTCTAATAGCAGCAACGTTGGCGAAGATGCGCATAGTTAACACAACAACAACGCCGGTAGACATCTGGGAGCCGACGCCAAGTTGATCACCAAGGAAAACAATCACAGCGGCGACTAGAACGTTGGACAAAAATGAGATCACAAAGATTCGGTCATTGAACAAACCGTCAAGCACTGATCTAAATGCTCCGAACACCGCATCAAGTGCTGCCACCACTGCGATCGGAAGGTAAGGCTGTAGCCACACAGGAACTGTTGGTTGCAGCAAAAGTCCAAGCACAATTCCAACTAGCAAACCGATTGCTGGAATCATGGTGCGTCCTCACTGTTCTTGGATGTAGAACTAGCCGCAGGTAACGTGATGTCCCCTACAGTCTGTAGTTCCCAGATTACGCCGTATTGTGTCTCTAACTCTTCAAGCAATAGCCCTGCCGGATTTTCTCTAAACCGACCTGCCAACTGATCAGCATCAGAACCGATTGCCGACACTACGTAAGGTGGCGACATCGGACGATAGTTGACCAGGATTGCCTCACCAGCTGCGCGAATGGCCGACGTTGGAGTCAACCTGCGACCGTTTATTGCTATGTCGGTTGCACCGGCTTGCCAAAGACCATTGACAATCATCTGAAGATCTCGGTCTATGACCTTGCCTGGAGGTGTTTCATCGCCTTGCAAGGGATTTAATGGCGCATCGTCTATGGTTACCGTTACTCCGTCACCTGTTACCTCAGTCTGGCCCGTGGCAATGCGGAGTCGATCAAGTCGCGCTCGAGCCTGCTCCCCTAGTGAAGTTCCGGCCAGAGTGGCGGCCTCGGCGTTAAGTAAATCATTTTGCGCAGTCAAAACCGACACTTCTAGTTCTTGTACTCGACGGTCAGCTGCGGTTACGCGCTCCACGAGTGCATCTCTTGTCAAGGAATTTTCACTTGCCTGAATTCTGGTTTGCGCAATGGCCATGCCAAGAACCAGAGTTACTAACGTCGCGGCGCCAGCGATGAAAAAGACTCTTAGCCGCCCAGAGTTTTGATTAGGTGCGGTATTTGCGTAATCCGAAGCCAACGCATCGGCTAGTAGCGCATCAAGTGATGCATCAACTCGCATGAAGCTCTCTTCTCATTCCAAATACCTGACGGTAATACAACAAACCTGCGTACCAATACATAGTGATACCCCAAATTAGGAATGCCCAACCAAATACATGTGCCACTTGACCAACAAGGCCGCTATAGGTTCCAAGTAGCACTAGTGGCAGCGCGTAGAGCAAGTTCATAGTTGCTGCTTTGCCCACGAAATGAACGGGAATACCGGTAATTCCAAACCGCTTTAGGTAAATCAAAAGCAAAGACATTAAGACATCGCGCAAAATCAACGCGACCACAACCCAGATTGGCAATAAGTCTCGGATGTATAGCGCCGCTAACGCAGCAACTACGTACAGCCGGTCAGCAAGCGGGTCGAGCAACTCTCCTAGTCGACTGAATTGATTTAGTTTTCTAGCCAGAAACCCATCGAGCCAATCTGTGAACGAACTCACGATCAAAATAACTAGTGCTAAACCATCATTTTCTGGACCAACAATTAGCCAGAAGAAAACCGGGACGCCGAGCAGTCGCAATGCACTAAGTGCATTTGGAATAGTCCAATTACTGTTAGCAACACCTAACTGCGTTGGATTTGCCATATCGCAAGCCTACGGTCAACCATGGTGTTTCTATGCGATAGCCTTTCCCGAGAAGAAAAATAAGCCCTGGTACTCCAACTGGCAGAGAGCGCGGTCTCAAACACCGTTCAGTGTGGGTTCGAATCCCACTCAGGGCACCATCTAAAACTTTTACAAACCGGTAAGCGAGCCTCTGATGTTCGCAATTTGCCCCAAGACACCATTGATAAATTTGCCAGATTCTGGCGTACTCAAAGTTGCGGCAATTTCAACAGCCTCCGAAACTGCTACCCCGCTATCTACCTCAGGAAGCCAAAGCAATTCCGCAATTGCTACTCGAACTATGGCTCGATCTACCGCTGGCATACGTTCTAGCGGCCAATCTTGGGAGTAGGTAGAAATCACTTCATCGATTCGATCCATGTGAAGCTCAACTAGTCCAGCAAGTTCGATTGCATAGTCGTTTACATCGGGGTTACGTTCGAAAATTTCCGTTGACAATACGCCACGTTGTTCAGCTTCGAAAAGTGATTCAACAGCGCGCTGTCGAGCTTTTGTTCTAGTGCGCACTTAGTTAACTCGACCTAAGTACGAACCATCTCGAGTATCAACTTTGACCTTGGTGTTTGATTCGATGAAAAGTGGAACTTTAATCTCCGCACCAGTTTCAAGGGTTGCTGGCTTGCTGCCTGCACTTGAGCGATCGCCCTGTAAACCTGGCTCGGTGTAAGTGATCATCAATTCCACGCTGGCTGGAAGCTCAAGATAAATCGGAAGGTCGTTATGAATTGCTACGACGCCTTCTTGGTTCTCCAACATGTACTTGGATCCATCACCAACAATTGCGTCTGACAAGGTGTACTGCTCGAAAGTTTGTAGGTCCATAAAGATCCACCCGTCGCCATCGCGATACAAGTACTGCATGTTTCGCTTATCAACATCGGCAGTTTCAACTGAGACACCTGCGTTAAATGTCTTGTCAACGACCTTGCCTGAAAGGATGTTCTTTAGCTTGGTGCGCACGAATGCGGGTCCTTTGCCTGGCTTAACGTGCTGAAACTCAACAACGGTCCAAAGTTGTCCATCGATGTTTAGGACAAGTCCATTTTTTAGATCATTTGTTGAGGCCACTTGCACTCCTTGTTAAGTACTTACAGTTCCAGTAATTCATAGGGCAAATTCGTAAGGTTTACGTAACCCTCTGAATTAACAACAATCGTGTCCTCGATTCTGACGCCACCCTTATCTTTCAAGTAAGCGCCAGGTTCAATAGTTATGACTGTGTTAGGTGCAATCTTAGCGGCTTCGACGCGTCCGAAAAACGGATCCTCGTGTATGGCAAGTCCAACTCCGTGTCCGAGACCATGTGTGAAGTACTCGCGATATCCGCTATCAGTAAGAGATTGATTTACTGCCTTTTCTACTTCAGTAAATTGAATGCCTGATTGGATTGTGTTTCTGCCAGCTTCCTGCGCTGAAGTAACAGCAGAATGCAATTCTGCTTGCCAATTTGACGGCTTTCCTGCAACTGCAGTTCGAGTGCAATCAGCATGGTAGCCATCCACTTTGGCTCCAAAATCAATCTTGAGGAAATCACCTGATTGGAGTTTGCGGTCAGTTGGCTCGTGGTGCGGAATGGCACTGTTTGGTCCGGATGCCACTATGGAAGCAAAAGCAATATCGTCGGCGCCATACTCGCGCATTCGTTGCTCAAGAGCATTTCGAATGAATTTCTCGGATTGTCCTACTCGTACCGTCTCAATCACGTCCGAGTAGGCCTTTGTGGAAATCTCACATGCTCGCTTAATTAGTTCGATTTCACTATCGTCCTTGACAACTCGTAGCGCCTCTATGACTCCAACTGAACTAGAGAATTGGTGATCAAAGGATGAAACAAGCTTTTGGTAGGTATCAATTGAAAGATTGGCGCCTTCGACAAGTACTTCAGATTTTTGAAGTTTGCTAAGTAATAATTCTGGAAAATTTCTTCCAATCACAGCAGGTAGCTCTGGAACTTGAGTTCCTGCCTGAATTTCATATCTAGAATCAGTAGCCAGTATCGCGTTTGAGTCACTTACTAGTAACGCTGCATTCGAACCAGTAAACCCAGTCAAGTAACGAATGTTAATCAAATTCGTTACATAGAAATACTGACCCGGCTTGATCTGCAGTTGTAGCCGGTTAATCCGCTCTTGTGTCACAGCTTTGCTAAGGCATTTAAGGCAAGCACATATGACTGCGCCCCAAAGCCACTAATCGTTCCTTTGGAGATTCCTGAAATCAACGAGGTGTGCCTGAACTCTTCCCGAGCTATCGGATTACTTAAGTGCACCTCAATCAAAGGCGCTGTAAGCATGGCTGCAGCGTCACGAATGGCGACTGAGTAATGAGTAAAAGCCGCAGGATTCATAATCACTGCAACATCTGATTTTGCTGCCTCGTGCAGCCAACCAATCAAAGTTGCTTCATCATTGGTTTGTCGAAAATCCACAGCAAAACCCAAAGTTGCTGCAGTCTCCTTGCAAAGAGTTTCAATACCAGCGAGGGTTAATGTGCCATACAACTCAGGTTCGCGAGTTCCTAGTTGATCGAGATTTGGACCGTTGAGGATCATTACATTACGCATGCTCTTCACCCTGCCCTAGTTTTCCGTGCGCTGCAATCAGCAACGCCGCATCTGGGGCTTCCAGAATTGCTGGTTTTCCAACCTGTTCTAAAACGATAAACCTAAGTTTTGAGCCACGACTCTTTTTATCAATTCGCATTGCATCATGAAGCTGATCAAACGTCGCTCTGTTGTAGGTAACAGGCAGGCCAACTCCGCTCAAGATAGCTTTGTGACGATTAACAGTGTCTTCATCAAGTCGTCCGGCTAAATGCGATAGATGAGCAACAAACATCATTCCTACACTTACTGCATTGCCATGACGCCAGGTGTAGTTCTCAATTCGCTCAACTGCGTGTCCAAAAGTATGTCCGTAGTTCAAGATTTCCCGACCAGTGGATGTTCCGAGAGTTTCTCGCAAGTCGCCGCCGACTACATCTGCTTTGACTTGAATTGCTCGCGCAATAACTTCAGGGGCATGATCCCAGCCTGGCCTTTGAGCGCCCAACATGTCGGATTCGATCAAGTTCAAAATAGTCTCATCGCGGATGAAGCCACACTTAATTACTTCTGCAAGTCCCCCGATGTAATCTCCCTGCGATTGTGAATCTAGAAAGTTCATGTCACAGATCACTGCAGCAGGTGAATAAATCGCACCGACTAGATTCTTGCCTTCACTGGTGTTGATTCCAGTCTTTCCACCAACTGCGGCGTCCACCATGGCTAACAAAGTGGTCGGTACGTGCACGACACGGATTCCTCTGAGCCAAGTAGCAGCGACAAAACCTGCTAGGTCAGTTGTTGCGCCGCCTCCTAGCGAAATAATTAAGTCATTGCGAGTGAATCCAGCTTTACCAAGCGCCATCCAGCAAAATTCCAATACGCCTGCTGTCTTAGCATTCTCGGCATCGGGAACTTCAATCGAGATTGATTCGACATTAGAAAGACTCTGTCGCAACTGTCCGGCTGCAGCCTGCATCGACTGTGGATGGATTACCGCTACTCGAGTTGCACCATCAATGTGATTAGCAACTTCAGCCAGGATGTCTCGACCTACAAAAACTTGGTAGACGTGTTCGGCGGTTACTTGGATCGACTTCATAGCGCTTCAATCTTTCCTAGTTCAGAGACGATTTCCGTAACCACTTCGGAAGGAATCAATTTCGAAGTGTCAACAGCAATTGCCGCCACTTCTTTGTAGAAAGGCTCGCGCGCTGCCATTAAGTCAGCTAACTGACCACGGACATTGCCCAACAGAAGTGGCCGATTACGATTCATGCCTACGCGATCCACGGCCTGTGCCAAGCCAGCGACAAGCCACACTGTCGTAGCATCCTTAACTTTGGCTCTGGTCTCATCGTTACCTAGCGAACCGCCGCCAAGAGCCAGCACAACGTTGCTTGAATCAAGTAGCTCAACAATTACGTCGTGTTCAAGCTTTCTAAATGCCGGTTCTCCATCTTGCGTGAAGATGTCGGAAACGCTTTTGCCTGCGCGAGATTCAATAACTTGATCACTATCGAAAAAATCAATGCCCAAATTCTTGGCCAAAAGTTTTCCAACAGTAGTTTTTCCAGCGCCAGGAACGCCAACTAAAACTATGGGCGACATAATCAAATCCTTAGATTCGATTTAAACGCTTCGATGTTTCGGGCAGTCTCAGAAACATGATCGCCGCCAAACTTTTCTAGTAAAGCTTCGGCTAAAACTAAAGCGACCATAGCTTCTGCGACGACGCCAGCTGCTGGTACTGCGCAAGCATCACTACGTTGGGAAATCGCGGTAGCAGGCTCCCCTGTGTTTACGTCGATAGTTGAAAGCGCGCGCGGCACAGTTGAAATAGGTTTCATGGCAGCTCGAACTCGGATGGCATCTCCGGTACTCATGCCGCCTTCAGTGCCACCACTGCGAGCTGTCTCGCGATGTATCTCACCGTCCTCACGGTAAATCTCATCATGAGCCAATGAGCCACGGCGGCGAGAGGTTTCAAACCCATCGCCAACCTCGACGCCTTTAATTGCCTGGATGCCCATCAAAGCAGCTGCGAGTTTGCTATCTAGTCTGCGATCCCAGTGCACGTGTGAACCCAAACCAACAGGCACGCCATGTGCAACAACTTCTACTACTCCGCCGAGAGTGTCACCATCTGATTGTGCTGCAGTAACTTCTGCTTGCATTGCTGCACTTGCAGTTGGCGAGAAACATCTAACTGGATCTTGATCAATTTTTTCAAGATCTGAAAAGTTTGGAATCTCATCTGAATCAGTAGCAACTGTTCCGATGCTTACTACGTGACTCATGACGGTGATGCCAGCAGCTTGAAGTAAAAATCTCTTAGCAACTTCGCCAAGGGCCACTCTGGCTGCAGTCTCGCGAGCACTTGCTCGCTCCAAGATTGGCCGAGCATCAGTGTGTGAGTACTTCTGCATACCTGCAAGATCTGCGTGGCCTGGGCGCGGTCGAGTTAGTGGTGCATTGCGCGCAATACTTTCTAGATCCTGGGCGGACACTGGATCAGCAGACATAACGTCTTGCCATTTTGGCCACTCGGAGTTTGCAATGGTTATTGCAACTGGGCCACCTTGGGTTAAACCGTGACGAATACCGCCGGTAATGGTGACTGCGTCTTGCTCAAATTTCATTCGGGCGCCGCGGCCAAAGCCCAGTCGACGCCTGGCTAGTGCGGCATCAATGTCTGAAGTTTGCACTTCAATGCCAGCCGGCAAGCCCTCAATAATCGCGGAAAGCGCAGGCCCGTGAGATTCTCCAGCGGTTAACCAACGCAACATGCCTCTAGTCTTTCACCTTTTGGGCAATAA
>JBEION010000016.1:0-11755 GCA_040377565.1 Candidatus Nanopelagicales bacterium
GATACTGATCTAAGTGGCGTGTTTAGATGCAGCCAAGCTGCCTTTGCAGATCTAGAAAAAGCCAAAGGTGCAACGATCGTTAATGTTGGATCGATAGCTGGCAGCGTTGGTATCGCAGGTCGCGCTGGTTACACCGCTGCCAAAGCTGGACTTGAAGGCTTAACTCGAACCCTTGGTTTGGAATGGGCCGACAGAGACATTCGAGTGAATGCAGTCGCACCTGGTTGGACTCGCACTGAAATGGTCGCAGGCGGAATCAAAGACGGCAGACTTTCTGAAGCCGCACTAACTTCCCGGATTCCACAGAAGCGTTTAGCTGAGCCACATGAAATTGCAACCGTGGTTAAGTTCTTGATGTCTTCAGATTCCAGTTACATAACTGGTCAAACGATCACGGTTGACGGTGGCATCACCATCAACGGCAACACTTAAACTAACGAAGTTTTAAGAGCGTTACTTCTAACGCATCGAATACATGTTGCTGCGCTGTTGATTCTGCTTCATCAGCATCATGATTCTTGATTGCTTTAAGAATCGCAGCATGACCTTTGATTGAAAGTTTGGTCTCTTCTTTGGTGTACATCTCAGCAATGCGGTGGTTAAAGAAGTGCTTACTATTGCTTCGGTTAATTCGCTCTAACCGAGTGTTACCGCATGCAGTAAAAATAGCGGCATGGAATTGATCGTTGAGGTCCACAATCAAATCACGGTCATTTGAAGTGATTAAGGAATCTTTGTGAGCGCCGATCTTTTCAATTTCTTTATACGCAGCAGTGCCAGCTTTTTGAGCAGCTAAGCGAGCAGCCATCCCTTCAAGGGATGCGCGAACTTCATAGATCTCAACGATCTCGTCGCGAGTGTGTTCTCGAACTACGTAACCACGTTTAGCAGCAACTACTAAGCCTTCGGCTTCGAGGAGTTGTAAGGCTTCCCGGATTGGAGTGCGCGAAGTCTTTAGGCGCTCGGCCAGATCGACCGCAATCAATCTTTCGTTAGGACGAATCTTGCCTTGAATGATTTCATCCCGAAGTAGTGTCAGGGCGTCAAAGGTTAGTGAACCTTTAGGTGACAAATCAGTCATTTCGAAGTAGCCCTAATGTTTGAGAAGTTATAACTCAAAGCATAACGGAAGATAGAATTATGACTACGAAAACTATTGTTATGGATTCCTCACATGAGCTATGAGTTTGATCAAGATCAGCAGGTTAAAGAGTTCGCATTGCGAGTTCGCAACTTCATTAATTCTGAAGTTGTTCCGCACGAGCCGGAACTAAATCCGGATTCACATGGCATCAATCCAGATTTGCGTATTGTGTTGCAAGAAAAAGCGCGAGCTGCAAATGTATTTGCACCAACCGCGCCAAAAGAATTTGGTGGACATGGATTTAATCACGTTGCCCAAGCCGTAATTCTTGAAGAGTCTGGCCGCAGTCTTTTGGGACCAACTGCGATGAATTGTGCTGCTCCGGATGAAGGCAACATTTTGTTGTTACACAAAATTGCAACACCAGAGCAACGTGCAAAATACTTAGCGCCACTTTCCCGCGGTGAAATCAGATCTTCATTTTCAATGACGGAACCAAGCCCAGGCGCTGGCGCAGATCCGAACTTACTTTCAACAACTGCCGAAAAGACCGCTAGCGGTTGGGTTATCAATGGCAATAAGTGGCTGATCACGGGTGCTGATGGTGCTGGCTTCTCGATTGTTATGGCTAAGACTTCTGGTGGCGCAACCATGTTCTTGGTTGATGCTGACAATCCAGGTCTGAAAGTTGTGCGCAGTTTGGACACTCTCGACAGTGCTTTCACTGGCGGGCATGGTGTCGTGGATTTTACGAACTGCGAAGTATCTGATGATGCAGTGCTTGGCCAGGTCGATGAGGGTTTCGTCAATGCCCAAGTTCGCCTAGGTCCTGCTCGCCTAACTCATTGCATGCGTTGGTTAGGTGCTGCGCGTCGAGCACACGAATCTGCAGTGGCCTACGCTGCTGCACGCCCAATGTTTGGAACTGAATTAGCTTCCTTAGGTATGGCACAACAGATGATTGCGGACAATGAAATCGACATCGCAGCCTGCCGCGCGCTAATCCACAGAGCTGCCTGGGTTTTGGATCAAGGACTACCGGCCCGTGCGGAAACTTCAATTGCTAAAACCTTTGTTGCCGAAGCCACCTTTAGAATCGTGGATCGTTCGATGCAACTGTGTGGTGCAAAGGGAACTTCTAGCGAACTGCCAATCGCACACATCTTCCGAGACATTCGTCCGTTCCGGATTTATGACGGACCATCTGAAGTTCACCGTTGGTCAATTTCGCGTCGATCAGTTCGCCATTCACAGGCAGGCAAGTTGCCTGGAGACTGGGCGTGACAAAAGAAGTCTCCGATCCGCCAGGATTGCGATTAGCTCCACTTAGTTCGTGGATGCAAGAAAACGTTGCTGACTTTGATGCCAGTGGTTCAATTCAAGCTACTTTGCTTGCTGGTGGTCGCTCCAACGTTTCGTATCGAATAGATGATGCAAGCAATTCAAGCTGGGTACTTCGCCGACCGCCGCTCGGTCACATCATGCCTTCAGCTCATGACATGGGTCGAGAGTTTCGAGTACTTTCGGGTTTGAATAAAGTTTCATTTCCAACACCAACAACACGTGGGTACTGCGAAGACGAAAATGTCATCGGTGCCAAATTCATGATGATGGATTTTGTTGATGGCCGAGTGATTGAATCAGCGAAAACCGCACAGTCACTTTCGCCGCAGCAAGCTAGCGAGATCTCACAAGAACTTGTCGACACCTTGGCACGATTGCACGCCGTTGATCCAGCTGCTGCTGGATTAGATCAACTCGGTAAGCCTGCTGGCTACCTACAGCGCCAGGTTAAGCGCTGGGGTGAACAGTGGCAGATTACAAAGACGCGTGAACTTCCAGAGATTGAAGCACTTCATGCTTGGTTAGAAACGGCAATTGCGAAAGTCCCGGACTCGCTTCCTACTTCAATCGTGCATGGCGATTATCGAATCGACAATGTGATTTTGGATAGTGCACAAAGCAAAATCATTGCAGTGCTCGATTGGGAAATGTCGACACTTGGCGATCCCATTTCAGACTTGGCAATCTCATTGGTCTATTGGAGTCAAGCAACTGACACGTTACGCAAAAAGATTCCAGTTGCTGAAGATGTAACAAGTGGCCCAGGCTTTTGGTCCAGACAACAAGTTCTAGATCGCTATGTCGAGCAAACTGGTCTAGATGTTTCACACCTTGATGAATGTGTTGCCCTGGCATGTTTTAAGTTGGCAGTAATTATGGAATCAATCCATCACCGAAACTTAAGCGGCCAACAATTAGGCGCAGCTGCGGGAGCACAAAGCACAATGGGTGAAGCAACTGTGGCATTAACTGAACTTGGACTGGCAGTAACTACTAGCGGAGCAATTGCGGCTTTAAACAATTAGCCCATCACGGTGCCGGATGAATTTTCATTCAGAGCACGTTTGCGTGAGAAAGTTCCAAGATTGATTTCTTGCTTTGTATGTTCAGTTCGATAAATCACTGGATCTGAATCGTGATCGTGACCAGCTTCGACTGCAGTAATGAGTTCCGCCATTAATCGACCTGATGTCGGTGCGTTTTTGAATTGATTGCCACTACTGCCAATTGCCATGTAATAGCCAGGTAGTTCGCTCTTGTCATAGATCGGCGTCCAGTCGGACGAAACGTCATAAACACCAACGACTCCGCTGGCACTTGATGGCACCTTTAGATCTGGCAGTCGGCGAGCAGCTCGGGTTACTTGAGCATCGAATAGCTCTTGGGTGCGAACCATGTTTACGTCGTCTGGGTCTTCCACCCATTGGAACTCATCACATTCAGGCTCGGTGCCACCCACTAAGAAAGCATGACCTGACTCAGGACGTATGTAAACGCCTAGATCTAAGTCGCCGATGATTGGGTTGTTATCGAATTGCACTGGAGCCGAAACGTGATGAACTTCTTGGCGCATCGGACGAACTGAAACTGTGAAGTCGGAACCAACCCCAGCTAAATCGTTGATTCGACTTGCCCATGGACCAGCAACATTTACGACTACTGGGCTTTCGATCTGTTCTCCGTCGTTTAACTCAACACCACAAACTCGACCGTCTGCAGTCAAGATTTCAGTAATTTCTTTCTTGAATTTAAACTCAACGCCCAAGCGCATTGCAGCATTAGCCAAATTAACTGTGGCAAGTAATGGATCGTTAATGTATCCACCTTCTGGGGTGTACATAGCTTCGATTGAATCTGTGGCGTCTTCCCAGAATTCGTCATCATCGATTTTCTTTGGTGGCCAATACATTCCGGTATCAATACCAGGAACAATCTCCTGCATTCGTTTAGCCCCAACAACTTCATGCTCGATGCCGACTTCAGTAAATAACTTCTGAGTTAGTGGAATCGATACCACTGGTACTTTCACCATCAGCACACCGATGTTGCGAACTTCAGCAAGCACTTCATCGGCTGGTGCACTCAAGTGAGTACGCCAATTCTTCCAACATTGAAACGCTTCCCAAGAAAGTGCCACAGCATCGTATGTCGAGTAGTTGAATCGAATAACTGCACTCGATGAACTTGTTGAGCCAAGTCCAGGTGCGGCAGCTTTATCAACAACGATTACCGACAAGCCTTTTCGTGCCAACTCATAAGCAACCGAGGAGCCAATCACTCCAGCTCCAATTACTACGGCATCGCACTTACTTGTCATTTCAAAATCTCCTGAATCTCTAAATACATTGTTTCAGGAAACCAACTTCAGTGTTACAAAACTTCAAATACACAAACTAGAAAAGTGCCAAGAAACATGTAGGGACCAAAAGCGAGTCTTGATTTTCGGGTCATTCGCTTGGTTACTAATCCGATGACTGACACCAGTCCGGCTAAGAGAAATGAAATGAATATTGCCACCAGCCACTGATTGGCGGAATACCACCCAACGCAAAGGCCAAGCGGAAAAGCAAACTTCACATCACCCATACCAAGCGATCCCCTGCTAACTAGATAAAGCAGCACATAGGAAATCATCGTGGCCGCAGCTACACCTAGTGCCGTCAGTAAAAGGGCTAAATCAGATGCGATCCACCCGGTTATGCCCATGATGAGGATTTCTACTGCAACAAACCAGCCAACTAAATGGTTCGGTAGGCGATGGCTTTTGAAGTCGATGATTGAAAGTCGAGCTCCGAAATAGGCCAGCGGAATCATGGGCAGGAAACTGATCACTATTCAAAGTTAATTCCCCGGCGCAAGGCTCTCGAAAATCTATCCACAGGCCTGCCCTAGACTCGGAACACTTGATCTACTTAGAGGAGATTGTCATGAAGATTCTTATTGTTGGCGCTAACGGACTACTTGGATCTGGCGCTGTTGCCGCTTTAACTGAAGGCAACGAAATCATTCAGGCTTCTCGCACTGGCGATGTTTCCGTTGATCTAACGAATCCAGAATCTATTGCCGCTATGTACGCCAAAGTTGGCAAAGTGGATGCCGTTATCTCCGCTACCGGCAAGGTGCCATTCAAAACTCTTTCCGAACTAACCCTTGCTGATTACCAGTCCGGAATCAACGACAAAATCTTGGGCCAAGTTGAATTGGTTCGTCAAGGACTTGAGTACGTTAACGATGGTGGATCATTCACTCTCACTACTGGAATTTTGGAACGCGCTGCGATTCCAACCGGCGTTGTTGCTTCACTTTCAAACGGTGCTTTGGAATCTTTCGTTATGGCTGCCGCAATTGAAATGCCACGTGGCATGCGCATCAACGTTGTTAGCCCAAGCGTTTTGGTGGAAGCACCTGGTTACCACTCATACTTTGTTGGCTTTGAACAGGTAACTCTTAAGGCATGCGGTAAGGCTTACGCTAAATCAGTTAACGGCAAGAAGAACGGCCACGTTTACAAAGTTGGTTAGGCCTAACGAGTAACTGGAACTACTTTCACGCCAGTTGCTTCAAGCAAGATCAATAAGTCATGTTCTTTGCTTTGCGCAACCAATTCAATAACGTGTTCAGTTGGCCAAACTAATTCACTTGCATCTGCTCGTTGCAAGAAAGAAACTTTGGCGCCAGTTGTGGCCTTGAGCTTTTGAATTAGTTCTGGACTGTTTGGACCAACTAACAAGACATTAGTAGCCGTCGTAGCAAACGAAACTTCTACTGACTTTTCATGACGGTAAATTTCCCAATGGTAAGCAGCGACAATGCCAGTGCTGATCAAGATTCCGATAGCGAAACGCATTTCACTAAAAGTGTTGGCACCAAGATTTGAACTCAGAATCCCGTCAAAAAGTTGGACAACAATTGTGATCAACGAAACGATAGCTACGATTCCGCCCACACCAAATAGCAAGAATAAGTAGATCCGTCTGACCGGGGAACTGAGTTCAGCGTTAGATTCAGCCCTGGAGATACTTTGGATGCGACTCCAGAAATGCCACCAAACTGGGCCAGCAACAACGATTACAGTGCCTGCACCAAGCAAGGTGTTTATCGCTCCTGCGCCAGCCAGTTGAACTTGTGATGTCAAAGACTCAATAAGAGCAACAATGACAATTGAGATTCCGATCGCGCTTGCAATCAAGCTGATTGCAGATACTAAGTATTCGTAAGTCCGCTGCACATCTGTGCGTTCTGATTCATTTGGCAACAGGGATTTGTGGTACCACCAGAACAAGAAACCGGCGAAGGCAGTCGCTAACGATTGCGGAATGCTTGCAAAGTGTTCGCCAGCATTTTGTGACGTAGGTTCACCTACGAACCAAACTAGAACTTGATAAAGCGAAATGCTCAGTGAAGTAATGGCAATTACCAATGTGCCACCAACGCCTGCAATCAGTACATAAGCAAGCCACAAAGTATCGGACTTATTCGTATTGGCATTCTTGATCCAGTAGTAAATCCATAGCGCACCAGACATCACAAGCGTTCCTAGTCCAATTCCAATTGGATTGTCTGGTGAAACTAAAGCCAGCTTTTGGGTGTCAAAGAAAGTTTGTTGGCTAAGTAAAAGTGCTAGGACTCCACCTAAAACTTGAACTAACCCAATTAGGGCGGCGAGTGCTGTGATGAATGAGCCCACAAAATATTGAATTCGAAAATCATTCTTAGGAATTACCGAATTGGATATCTTTAGCACGAGTATCAGAGCGGTGCCCCAAACAATCGTGCGACCAAGAGTCGAGCCCAAAACTTCATCGCCACTAATCACATTGTGAAGTGCAGCGATTGCTGATGACAGAAACACGAGTAACGAAACAATTGCTGCCAAGGTTGCAAAGAATGTTGGGATTAAACCATGACCTTCGCTTGGATTTTCACGTAGTGAATTTCTAAGCCAGATCGTTATTCCAGCAAGCAATGGCCCGCCAACAACAACAAATGCCAAGTTACTTGCTAACGAACTTTGATCGGCATTAACAATATTAGATACATCAAGAGCCCGGCTTAGTAATCCAGCTAGTCCAACGGTCACGATCATGAATAGACCAAATGCCAATGCATATTGGAAAAACAGCCTTACTGGCTGTGCGGTATTACTTGATGATGTCGCTCGCTTTGATACTTTGCGAATAACTAACACCACGACTGCAATCATGATTAGAAGTGGTAAGAAAGAAAGCAAGATACTCATTACTTGTACTCACCGCCACACTCGTAAGTTGGCCAAGGTATACCGGTAATCTTCCAGCCAGAATCTTCCTTAACTAATCGGAAGGTCTGAGTTTCGGCATATGAGCCACCAAATGGATCGCCGTTCGAAGTTTCAATCGTGACTGTGACTTTGGCAGATGTTTCAGTAGATGTTGCATCAGAAAGCCCGATACGAATTGAATCTTGGATGTAAGCGCGATCAAAATCATCTGCGGTGCACTTTGTATCAGATGCCAAGAACGACTTGGCCTGGTCAAAGTCTTTGTCGATAGCAGCATTTAGATACTGCTGGACGACGCCTTCAGGTGAACCTTTATCAAGGTCGGCTGTTGGCTCCTTCACTGCAAACACTGCAATTAATGCAACTACTGCGATCGCCGCTATTACGATCCCGAGAACTCTATTAGCGCGTTTTTCACTCATAATTTTAGGCTACGCCTGCACATCATCAAAAGCAAAGGCCTAACAACTTTTTGTAAAGCAAAAGCGAAAGACCCCCGCGATACTGCGAGGGTCTTTCAAAGGTTTGAGCCAACAATTAAATTGTTTGCACCACCGACTATTCCAATATCTTCGGCCAACTTATTGGTTTTGTCAATGGCATCAAAACACATTCAACAGGCCGTAGTTGTCAACAATCTGATGCAAATCTAACTGCGTGCTTAATTGGATGTCATTCTACTTTTGGGTGCGCCTGTAGCTCAAAGGATGAGCGCACCACCGACTATGGTGAGGATGCGGGTTCGAATCCCGTCAGGCGCTCCCAATTGTGTGAGAGCCTGACGAGATACTGCGTCAGGCTCTCACCAGACTTGTAGTCTTTTCTCAAGAGATTGAGGAACTGTGAGCACTGATCCACTTTTAACGCCATTCACCATAAAGAATCTGACACTGCGCAATCGCATTGTCAGTACTTCACATGAACCTTCATATAGTGAAGATGGCTTGCCTAAGGATCGTTATCGGGCGTATCACGTTGCTAAAGCCAAAGGTGGCGTTGGTCTAACCATGATTGGTGGTAGCTCAATCGTTAGTCGCGAAAGTGCGCCAGCATTTGGCAACTTACAGCTTTGGAAAAATGAAACGGTTCACTGGCTTCGCCTACTAACTGACGAAGTGCACGACCACGGGGCTGCAGTAATGATTCAGCTCACTCACTTAGGTCACCGCAGTAGCAGTTACTCAGGTGACTGGCTGCCAACAATTTCGGTAAGCGCAGTGCGGGAACGTGCCCACAGGTCTTTCACTAAAGAAGCTGAAGATTGGGACATGGATCGCATCAAGGCTGACTATGTGACGGCGGCCCAACGATGTGTTGAAGCCGGTATGGATGGCATCGACTTGATGATTCACGGACATTATCTAGATTCGTTTATGACACCGTTTTGGAACAATCGCACCGATGAGTTTGGCGGGTCGCATGAAAATCGGATGCGATACCCACTTGAAGTTATCAAGGCAATCCGAGCAGCAGTTCCGGAAGACTTCATAATCAGTGCACGAATGAGTTTTGATGAACTTCGCGAAAACGGACTTGGTCCTGGGGAATTGCTAACGGTTGCCCAAGACATCATCGACGAAGGCGTCGATGTCATCAGCGCTCTTGGTGGTGCGATTGATTCTGACTCACGATTAACTCGAATGATTCCAATTATGGGCATGGCATCTGCACCGCACCTGGAACTCATCGGTGAGATGAAGCAGAAATTAAATGTTCCAGTCATGCACGCTGGAAAGATTGCTGATGTTGCCACCGCTCGTTACGCAATTGAAGCCGGCGTGCTGGACTTAGTTGGTATGACTAGAGCGCTAATTGCTGATCCATACCTGCCAACCAAGATTGCGAATAAAACTGAAGATCAGATTCGTCCTTGTGTTGGGGCAAGTATGTGTATCGATGGCATTTACACCGCAGGTGCCGCATTCTGTATTCATAATCCATCAACAGGTAGAGAACTAGAACTGCCTCAAACAATTGATGTGGCAAAAGCAAAACGAAATGTAGCTGTTGTTGGCGGCGGTCCGGCCGGACTTGAAGCTGCCCGCACCCTGGCAGAAAAAGGTCACACCGTTACCTTGTTTGAAGCTAACGATTCCTTAGGTGGCCAGATCAACATTGCGATTCGCTCCCCTCGCCGCAGAGACTTACAAGGAATTACGGATTGGCGAACTCAGGAGTTAAAGCGTCTTGGAGTAACCGTGAAATTGAATTCCTACGTTGATGCCTCAGATCTTTCTGAAGCTGGGTTTGATGCAATTGTGGTTGCAACTGGTGGCATGCCAAAAGCACTTGAAATTCCTGGTGGAAATCACGTGCTGGAAAGTTGGGATGTTTTGAGCGGCGCAAAACGAATCACTGGCGATGTTCTTATCTATGACGATCATGGTGGCACACAAGCTTTGGATTTGGCCGAGAACTTAGCACTGTCTGGCGCCAATGTTGAATTGGTTACGCCAGAGCGCAACATGTCAGTTGATGTTGGTGGCATGGTTGCTTCGGCTTACTTCAAATCCTTGGCCGCTCTGGGAGTTAAGTTCACAATCTTGCGTGAACTAAAACGAATTGAAAAGAATTCAGACGGCACCTTTACTGCTTACTTAGGCATGGAAGATGAAGCCTGGGAAGAATCCCGAATTGTTAATGGCATCGTTGCGGAAACAGGAACTACTGCAATAAGTGATGTCTACGACGAACTCGTTTCACTTTCCTCCAATGGTGGCGAGGTAGAGATTGAAGCTCTAATCCACGGTGGGCCACAAACTTCGATTCGTAATCCGGATGGAAAGTTTCAAGTTTTCCGAATTGGCGATGCAATCTCTAGCCGTGGAATTCACTCCGCGATCCTTGATGCAGCCCGCGTTTGTCGCGGTATTTAAGTCAATTTCTTCAAAGTCTGCATTTGTTCAAAATGTGAATTAACTTGTAGGTATGTTGCTTAAAAGATTTTCGCTCGTCGTCGTAGCCGCCCTATTGGTTGCTGGCTGCTCCGGACAAACAGAGTCGGCAAGCTCATCAGCACCAAGTAACGAACCAAGCCTTCCAGTAGCTTCAGCTACTCCTGAAGAAGTATTTGATCCAGTTTCATTACCTGCACTTATGCAAACCGAAATTACTGGAACCGATTTGGTAGTTGGCGATGCCATTGGTAGTACTGCTACCTATACAAGGCATCCGATTACTTACAAAGCAAATGAATTCACGATCTCGGGAATCATGAATATCCCTAAAGGTGAAGGTCCTTTTCCTACTTTGGTTCTGGGACACGGCTTTCCTTGACCTTGGTCTGGATGAAGTTGAAGGCTCCGGTGGTTATGCACGCGAGATGACACCAGAGCGCGCAAAGGCTCAGCAAGATGCATTGAAGAAATTCATTTCGGCATCAGATGTTGTAATCACAACAGCTGCTGTTCCTGGACGCAAAGCACCAACTCTCATCACCACCGACATGATGTCTGAAATGAAGCCAGGTGCAATCATTGTTGACCTTGCCGCAGAATCTGGTGGCAACGTGGATGGCAGTGTTGCAGGCGAAGATGTAGTTGTAAATGTTCCAGGCGGATCAATTACTTTGATTGGTTGCAAGGATCTTGCTAGCCAACTTGCAGTGCACGCGAGCAAGCTTTACGCGCAAAACGTTGTTTCACTTTTAACTTTGATGACAGCTGAAGGTGTTGTTACACCGGATGAAGAAGATGAAGTTGTGCAAGGATCAGCTGTTGTATTCAACGGTGAGATCCGTAATGCGATGGCTCGCGAAGCCCTTAATTTACCTGCACTAGCAACCGGAGAGGGTCAATAGTCATGGATGCAATTGCACTATTAACTATTTTCATACTTAGCATTTTCGTTGGTATCGAAGTTGTTTCTAAAGTTTCCGCAATTCTTCACACACCTCTTATGTCTGGCGCGAATGCGATCCACGGTGTTGTGTTGGTGGGCGCGATCTTGGTTACCGGCAAAGCAACTGACAATGTCCAGCTTTACCTTGGTTTAGTGGCAATTGTGCTGGCTTCAATCAACATGGTCGGTGGCTTTGTGGTTACTGACCGAATGCTGGAAATGTTTAA
>JBEION010000270.1:0-1811 GCA_040377565.1 Candidatus Nanopelagicales bacterium
AAGAGTTGTTGATGATGCCGTAATTGGTATCCAGACGGTAATCTTCCCAGGATTTTTAGAAGGTATTGAAACAAAGATTTATCAGCGCGAGAAATTGCTGGCAGGCAACGTGTTTCATGGTCCTTGCATAGTTCATCAAATGGATTCCACGACCGTAGTTCTGCCTGGTCAAGTGGTGACAGTAACCGCTCTTGGCGATTTGTTAATCAGAGAGGACAAGTCATGACGAAGATTGAGATAGATCTAATTACCCAAGAAATTCTTGAAGCAGCTTTAATCTCAGCTGCGCAAGAAATGGGTGGCGCTCTGAAGTTTTCAAGTTATAGCCCGATCATTCGAGATATGGAAGATTTCTCCTGCGCCATTTTCACAAGTGACGGAGATTTAGTCGCGCAGGCAGATTACATCCCGGCTCAACTGGGCGCTATGTCTTTGGTTGTTAAGTCAGTGATTTCAACTTGGGACAAAAACATTCACGATGGCGACGTATTCATTTGTAATCATCCATATCAAGGCGCCATGCATCTTCCTGATGTAAACGTCGTGGCACCCGTGTTTCATGACGGACAAGTCATTGCTTGGGTTGGAACAGCGGCTCATCACATTGACGTAGGTGGAGTTCATCCAGGAAGTGAAGGCCCAGAACTACAGGAGCTATTCGCGGAAGGTTTGGTGATTCCTCCTACGCGTCTCTACTTAAAGGGTGAGGAGAACTTGGATCTAATTGCCACAATCACGGCAAACATTCGCGATCCATTGAGCACAGTAAGTGACTTAAGGGCGCAACGAGCTGCCTGCAATCTAGGGATGCGACGAGTTCTTGAATTAGTCGAGTCCTACGGCAATCCAATCGTGCAACAAGTTTTTATAAACAGCCTTGAGTCAGTCGAGAAAGCAATTCGATATCGACTAAATGAACTGCCAGATGGTTCAGGCGACGCAGTCGGATACTTGGATGATGATGGTCGTTCTGGTCCACCAACAAGAGTGCAAGTAAAGATCACTAAATCTGGTGACTCGCTGACCATTGATCTCTCAGGATGTGATCCTCAAGTTGCTGGCGCTATGAACGTGCCCTGGGCAAGCACCAGAGCTGGAATTGTCTACGCAGTTAGAGCAGTGCTAGCACCGCAGCTTGCAGCCAATGATGGAATTTTGCGTGCTGTAGAAATAATTTGCCCACAAGGCAACGTACTTAATCCGTTCCCACCAGCAGCCGTTTCGGTGCGCCACAATACGTGTCAACGTTTTGCTGACACTGCAATTCGTGCACTTGTCGATCTTTGGCCCCACCTTCAAGTTGCTGGCAGTAGCGTAACTTTTTTTGGAGTGAACATTGGAACAACTTCACCAAGCACTGGACAGTCAACAGTTCTTTCAGATGTTGTAGGTGGCGGCACTGGCGCATCGTTTGAGCATGATGGTCTGGACGGCGTAGACACTTACATGTCGAATGTTGGATTGATGCCGATTGAAGTTCTTGAAACTAATTACCAAGTTAGAGTTTTGAAAACTGAATTAATCGATGGATCAGGTGGCCAAGGTTTTCGAAATGGTGGCATGGGAATTCGACGTGAATACCAAATCTTGGACCACACGCAACATGCAACTTTTTATGCAGAGCAGACCAACCCAGAATTTGTGGCACAAGGTCGAAACGGTGGCGAGAATGGACAGCCATCAAAGTTGACCTTGATAGATCCAAATGGACAGATCATCCCGATTCCAAGCAAAGTTTCTATGGATCTTGAGCCTGGAAGCGTGCTGCGCATTGAAACTAGCGGCGGCGGCGGATTTGGAAAAGAAGATTA
>JBEION010000161.1:0-3037 GCA_040377565.1 Candidatus Nanopelagicales bacterium
CGTTTGATTGATTTTGGTTTCCACGCACCAACTATGTCTTTCCCAGTTGCTGGAACTTTGATGGTTGAGCCAACCGAGAGCGAATCTCTATTCGAACTTGATCGCTTCATTGATGCTATGAAATCCATCAAGCAGGAAATCAACAAGGTTCAGCAGGGGATTTGGCCAGTTGAGGACAACCCACTGCACCATGCACCTCATACTGCGGCTTACTTGCTTGGAGACTGGGAGCATCCTTACACCCGTGAGGAAGCTGCCTATCCAGTTCCTAGGCTTCGGGAGAACAAGTACTGGCCATCTGTACGCCGTCTAGACGGTGCCTACGGCGACCGAAACTTGGTCTGTGCTTGCCCACCGATTTCGGATTTTGCCTAAATACGCAACCAGACTGAATTCAATGATTTCTTGAGTTCTAAACGACTAGTTGAATACCTCTAGGAACGGCTCTAAGCGCCGGTACCGAGTGATCGATATAGCAACGGGTTTGTAGTCAGGTTTATGGCTGGTTGCCTAGGAAGCCTGATGCTGGGCATCTAAGTGAATTGACATAATGTATCTTATCGGGTAGTTATACAAGCAATAAACCCAGTAAACACAGGGCTTTTGAAAAGGCTATAAATCCTGAAGGTTTGATTAGCAATAGTTCTGGGTAACCCATGAGTACGAGAAATTACGCATCCATGGGAGGGAAATTATGGGTGAATCAATGCGCGGCTCACGTTTGGGGACAACGAGCTATGAAGTCGATTCCGGTGAATATGCACCACGAGAATTGACGACTTATATCTGTGAAAACGATCATCGGTTAACAATGCCATTCTCAGTCGAAGCTGACGAGATTCCGGATTCTTGGCCATGTGCCTGTGGCTCTAAAGGCTTGCGTCTCGGTGCTGGGATTCAGCCTGTAGTCGAGCCTAAGCACGTACGAACTCACTGGGACATGCTCCTAGAGCGTCGCACCATCAAAGACCTCGAAGGCATCCTCAAGGAACGCCTCGAAGTCGTCCGAGCAAAAGCTTCTTAACTTTCCTCTCGGGAAAAGCGTCTGACTGGAAGGTAAATCCCCGAAAAACTCCGAGGCGAAAAATTTGCGAAGCAACTCTTTTGAGCAGCGGACTGTATTTCGGAGGATTTATTAACGCTTAAGTAAATTCTTAACGTCAGTCAGACGTTTTTCTATGCCCCATTGAGTGACCCGCCACAAGGCTTCCTTAACAATGGATCCATCCATTTTGCTCTCGCCTAGTTCACGTTCAACGAATGTGATTGGCACTTCAGCAACTCGTAAGTTGGCTTTAACTGCGCGCCAAGCCATGTCGACTTGGAAACAATATCCTTGGCTCTCAACTTGATCGGTATTCATAACATCTAACGCACTCATTCGATAAGCCCGGAAACCTCCAGTGGCGTCATGAATTGGAATGCCTAACCACATTCGGGTGTACAGATTTCCACCACGAGATAAAACTTCGCGGCTCTTTGCCCAGTTAACTACCCTGCCATCTTTAATCCAGCGTGAACCGAGAACTACATCGTTGTTAGTTAGTGCATCAAGAATCTTGGTTAAGTCCTGGGGCCGATGTGAACCGTCAGCATCCATTTCAACGACCACGTCATAGCCATTTGATTTAGCCCAATTAAAGGCATCCAGGTAGGCAGCTCCGAGACCAGCCTTAGCTGATCGATGTAGGACATGAACGGAATTGTCGCTAGAACTAAGGCCGTCAGCCACTTCCCCAGTGCCATCTGGTGAGTTGTCGTCAGCAATCAGAATGTGGATACCTGGCTCAGCTTGTCTGATGCCAGAAACAATTACCGGCAAACTTTCTCGTTCGTTATATGTGGGAACGATCACCAAGACTTTACCGAGATCGCGAATCGCCACTAGATAAGACTAAACCAATTCACTTATTCTGTGAGCCACTGGATCTGCGTAATCCAACCAGCAAAACAATGACGCTAAGAATTAATACCAAATATGGATATTTAGTGCTGAATGTTTTCTCGCTGATGAGTGGAGCTTCGCCCGCAACAATTGCTGACTCAAACTGCTTAGTTTTATCTGTCACCGATCCATCATTTTGGATTAATCCTGAGATTCCTGAAGTGCTAGCGACTAGGAATGCGCGTTGAGTTTCGATGGCTCGGAATCTGGTTATCGCAAATTGCTGTTCTGGTTGATTCGTATTGCCATACGTAGCGTTATTGGTTTGAACCGTAATGACTTGAGCGCCGGCATTAATGGTGTCGTAGATGTGATTGGCGTAAGCAACTTCGAAGCAAATGACATCACCAATCAGTGCACCAGAAACATCAAAGACGCCTGGCCCCTCCCCTGGGACAAAATCATTTGGGATTTGATCGAAGCGCGTAATCCACTTTGCCAAAACATCGCGCAGTGGAACATATTCACCGAATGGCACTAAATGATTCTTTGAATATATCTGTGACGGTCCGCTATCTGACCACATGATTCCAGAGTTTGTTGGTCCGTCACCTTCGGATCCAGAGCTGTACCAGGTGGTCGCACCAATCAAGATCGGTGCTGTACTGCGACTTGCCAATTTGTTAATGGCGTCGGCCGCAATACCTGGCACCAATGGATCGATGTCAGTGCCACTTTCGGGCCAAACAATTAGATCGGGTTCTGGAGTCGAACCAGATTCAATATCAGCCAGTAATTGCTCAGTGGTTCGTAGGTGATTGTTAAGTACTGCTGCACGTTGGGCGCTTAGTTCATTGCCCACGCGTGGAACATTACCTTGAATTGCTGCTAACTGAACTGAGTCACTTGAAGTGAAACTACTCACGCTAGCTGAGCAAATTGAAATGAATAACAGAAGCAATAACGCACTGATTGAGCGGAATTTAATAATCTTCACCGCTATGGCAGCACATACGACCACTAGCCCACTGACAAGTGCCTGACCGCCAATCGTTGAAAGAGCAACAAGAGGACCATCTACTTGGCTATAAGCCAGCAAGCCCCACGGAAAGCCGCCCCAAGGCCAGCTGGCTCGGATTGCTTCCAAAACGA
>JBEION010000067.1:0-5253 GCA_040377565.1 Candidatus Nanopelagicales bacterium
CAACTAACTCGGCGAAACCAATTTGTGCCGTACGTAGCAGAATGTAGAACAGCGGCAAAACCGAAACGAAAACGCCAAATGCCACCACTACCAAAATTTGTAGCGGTGGCTTTTGATTTGATCTGGTCGTCAGATTAGACCTGCTTCAGTTAATAGCTGCAAAGTCTGTTCAAGTGAAGATAGGTCAGATAGATCTATTTCTGGGCCTTTGATATCACTTAGTTTAGGTAAAGCTGGATCAGGCGAAACATCTAAAGTGAGCGAATACTCGAAAGTCTTTTCAAGAAAATACTTTTGTGCAGTCTCGCCCAACAGCCATTTTGCGAAGGCTAAGGCATTTGGATTTTCTGAAAGAAGTGAAACGCCAGCGACATTGACTAAATTGCCAGCGTCACCATTGGAAAACCAAGTGAGTTTGGAATTCATGTTCTCGGCGCCGATTTCAGAAGCTTTTTCAAACCAGTAGTAATGATTTAGCAGACCTGCGGCTACTTCACCATTTTCCACAGCATCCAAGATCTGCCCGTTCTTTTCGTAGAGAACCGCATTCTCCTTCATCGCTGCAAGAAATTCTGCTGTCTTTTCTTCACCTTCAGTGACTCGCATTCCAGTAATGAAGGATTGAAAAGAAGCGTTGGTTGGAGCGATAGCGATTCGTCCTTTCCAACCTGGATCTGCAAGATCAAATACCGACTTCGGTAGATCTGTCACAAGGTCAGGGTTATATGCAAGGACGCGTGATCGTCCGGATACGCCAACCCAAGATCCATCCTTGGCGCGGAATTTGGCAGGGACTAGATTCAGGACTTCTTCGGGCAAAGGATAGGTAGTAGCTTCTTGGCTAACTGCGCCTAATGCGCCAGCGTCCTGTGAGAAAAATACATCAGCTTTTGTGTTTTTGCCCTCTTCAAGAATTGTGGCAGCCATCTCAGAGGATTCGCCGTACCGGACATTAACTTCGATTCCGGTTTCCGCAGTAAATATTGCAATTAGGGGAGCAATTAAGTCTTCGGCGCGACCTGAATACAAAGTGATGGATTCCGAAGACTCGGCACTTGTGTTTGATGGTTGCGGATTTGAATTGGTTTCACTCGCGCAACCAGAGAGAGTTAGAACTAAACCTAGGGATGCGGCAACTATAGCTTTGGGCGAAAACATTTATCTCCTATTTAGGCTATTTATGCAACCAACTAGTTGCATAAATAATTTCGTAACTAAAAGGTAGCGAATATGAATTAGTCGGTCAAATGGAGAAAGTGGTGGCAAAGTCAGGGTTAATTGGGCGCCCCGATAGCCTTATCAACGTGGCCCAAGAGATTTCCTTTAGAAGTGATGTAACTGTCGAGCTGGTGAAACACTCAGCAGGAGACGCAGATGTGCTTTGGGCAGCCCGAGTTTCAACTAAAGGCGATCAATCCGCAGTGGACGTTAATGCTGATTCCGCTGCCTCTGCTGGTTTGATCAACTATTTGATGCGAGATCGTCACGGTAGCCCATTCGAGCATTCGGTATTTACTTTCTTTGTGCAAGCACCAATTTTTATGTGGCGAGAGCATTTTCGTCACCGCATGGCAAGTTACAACGAAGAATCTGGCCGTTACAAAGTTTTAGAACCGATTTTCTACACGCCTAGTCCGGAACGCAAACTGATCCAAGTTGGTAAAGCTGGAGCTTACGAATTTGTTGATGGCACTCCAGAGCAATTCGAAATTGTCACTGCAGAAACTAAGAAGGCCTGCGAAGTTGCCTACGCATCTTATGAAGCAATGCTGGAAGCGGGAGTAGCACGCGAGGTTGCTCGTATTGTTTTGCCGGTGACTATTTATAGCTCGGCATACGTAACCATGAACGCTCGCGCACTTATGAACTTTTTGAGTCTGCGGCGTAAAGCTGAGGGTTCTCACTTCCCATCCTTCCCACAACGCGAAATTGAAATGGTTGCAGAAAAGTACGAGTTAGAATTCGAGCGAATCATGCCACTTACCCACGCATCATTCGTGGCTAATGGCCGAGTCGCTCCATAGGGAATAGGTGTGGTTGTGAAGGCTCAAGAGGTTTTTGGAACGGTACTGACCGCAATGGTTACACCGTTTACTTCTGATGGAACCAAGATTGATTATGACGCTGCTGCAAAGCTTGCAAATGACCTAGTTGATTTGGGCAATAACGGTCTAGTAGTTAATGGCACAACAGGTGAATCCCCAACAACTGATGAACACGAAAAACTTGAACTACTTAAAATTGTAATTGACGCAGTTGGAAGTCGGGCCAAAGTTGTTGCAGGTGCTGGCTCCAATGACACCGCTCATTCGATTTTGCTAGCTAAAGACGCGCAAAAAGTTGGCGCACATGGACTGCTTGTCGTCACTCCGTATTACAACAAGCCACCACAAGCCGGTATTTATGCGCACATGGTTGCAGTAGCTGATTCAACCGATCTGCCGGTAATGATTTATGACATCCCAGGTCGCTCAGGTGTGCCAATCAACAACGACACCATGCTGCAGCTGGCACAACATCCAAAAATCATCGCCAATAAAGATGCAAAAGGGGATCCTTGGGCAGCATCACAAATCATGGCGCAATCGGATCTTGCTTACTATTCAGGTGATGATCCGTTAAACCTTGCACTTCTGGCAATAGGAGCTGTTGGTGTCGTGAGCGTTACCGGACACATCGTGGCTGATCGCCACAAGTTGATGGTTGAAGCGATGCAAAACAATGACGTTAAAACGGCTCGAGAGATTAATCGGTCGCTAGTTCCAATCACCGAGGGCATTATGACCAGAGCTGGTGGGGCAATCATGGTGAAAGCGGCGCTTGACCAACTGGGTAGGACAGGCGGTGGGTCACTTCGATTGCCACTAGTTCCAGCAACTGATGACCAGAGACGTGTTCTTAAAGAAGACTTGATTAAGGGTGGCTTCAGTCTGTGACATTTTCACAAATTGAGTTACCAACTCCACCTCCGCTAACTGATGACACTTTTCGCGTAGTTGCACTTGGTGGATTAGGCGACATCGGTCGCAATATGACCGTGCTTGAATACCGAGGAAAACTGCTCATTGTCGACTGTGGAGTCTTATTTCCAGAAGAGACTCAACCCGGTGTTGATTTAATCTTGCCTGATTTCGCCTACATCCAAGATCGACTAGATGATGTTGCGGCGGTAATTCTGACGCACGGACATGAAGATCACATTGGGGCAGTCCCGTATCTACTGCGACATAAGCAAGACATACCGATCGTCGGTTCACAATTGACTTTGGCATTTATTGAAAGCAAGTTAAAGGAACATCGCATAACGGCTTACACACACGCCGTTAAAGAAGGCATGACGGAAAAGTTTGGAGATTTTTCTGTTGAGTTCATCGCAGTAAATCACTCCATTCCAGATGCCTTGGCCGTAGCTGTTACTACGGATGCCGGAACCATCCTGATCACCGGTGATTTCAAGATGGATCAACTTCCACTTGATGGCCGAGTGACTGACTTAAATGCATTCGCGCGCTTGGGTGACCAAGGTGTAGATCTATTTCTTGTTGATTCAACTAACGCTGAAGTGCCTGGATTTGTTACTAGTGAAAAAGACATCATTCCAACGCTGCAGCAAGTTATTGGTGGCGCATCAGGGCGAGTCATAGTTGCGTCCTTTGCATCACACGTGCACAGAGTCCAGCAAATCATTGACGTGGCAGTAAGAAACAATCGCAAGATTGCATTTGTAGGTCGCTCAATGGTTCGCAACATGGCACTAGCCAGCGATCTTGGTTACCTAACCGTTCCTGGTGGGGCGTTGATCTCTAGTGATGAAATGGCAGACCTACCTGACGATCAAGCAGTTTTAATCTGCACTGGATCCCAAGGCGAACCGATGGCTGCATTGGCGCGAATTGCAAATCAAGATCACGCCATCTCGGTAGGACCCGGCGATACCGTAATCCTTGCTTCGTCGTTGATTCCTGGAAATGAAAATGCGGTTTATCGAATCATTAACGACCTGACGCGTCTTGGGGCACACGTTGTACACAAGGGGAATGCCTTGGTCCACGTTTCTGGTCACGCTGCAGCTGGCGAACTTTTGTACTGCTACAACATAGTTAAACCAAAAAATGTAATGCCAATCCATGGTGAGTGGCGACACTTGAGAGCTAATGCAGACTTGGCAATCAAAACCGGAGTGCCTGAGTCAAGAGTGATGCTTGCGGGTGACGGAATTGTCGTCGATCTAGTAAATGGTAAAGCCAACATTGTTGGCGCAGTTCCTTGTGGTTACGTATATGTTGAAGGTTCAACGGTTGGCGAAGTATCGGAATCGCTACTAAAGGATCGCCGCGTGCTTGGTGAAGATGGATTCCTATCCATTGTTGCGGCAATAGATTTTGCCGAACGTAAAGTTATTGCCGGACCGCAGATTCATGCCCGAGGGTTTAGTAAAGAAGAAAGTGTCTTTGAAGAGATCTTGCCAAAGATTAAATCAACACTTGAAGCAGCGCTTGCTGATGGCGTTACCGATACCCATCAATTAGGACAAATGGTCCGCAGGGTAGCTGGAAAGTGGGTAGGCGAGAAACATCGCCGTCGCCCAATGATCGTGCCATTGATAATTTCCAATTAACTCAAGCGCTTTAGCCCAAGATTTCCGACACGCCGTAACTCTTGGTGCCAGTGTTACTGGAGTGTTTCGGATATATTTGTTATATGGCTTCCCCGTCAGCAGCAAAGACTCGTCCGCGCAGCTCATCAGCATCCCGTCCACAAGGAAGAAATTCCGCATCTGGGCGCGCTCCAGTTAAGCCACGAAAGAGCTCAAAGCCTTCTGCGATAATCACCATGTTCCAGGGTCTGCGTAAGTTCGCGACTGCAATTTGGCTGGGTATTGCCCATGTGATCGGCGCTATTGCACGCGGCATCGGCAAGAGCGCAAGAGACCTTGACCCTGCACATCGCCGTGACGGTTTAGGACTTCTCTACTTATCCATAGCAATCGTTGTTGCCGCAGTTATTTGGTTTGATGTGGCTGGATTTGTATCAGGTGTTGTTACAAGTGTGGTTACCGGCGCGGTAGGTGTCTTCGATGTCCTAGCTCCAGTTGCATTGCTAGTTATTGCAGTTCAAACTTTACGTCATCCCGATGCACCGTCCCAAAAGAAGGGGCGACTAACTATTGGTTGGACGCTGCTTTCGTTAAGTGTGATGGGTATCGTTCACATCAATCGTGGTAATCCAATTCCATCATCTGGGGCTGGCGCA
>JBEION010000148.1:0-3293 GCA_040377565.1 Candidatus Nanopelagicales bacterium
AGTAGTCGCGGAGTGGCGCCTTCAGACCAGGACAGAAGTCATGGGCGCATATTCACCACTGCCTTGGGCGCCCCAAAATTTTGTCGCTGACGTGACAAAGAATGTTTTGAAACCGATGATTGCTGAAATGAATCGACGAGGTATTCCATTCCAAGGTTTGCTTTTCGCTGGACTTGCTGTGACGAGTCGGGGAGTTCGAGTAATTGAATTCAATGCTCGCTTCGGTGATCCGGAAACTCAAGTTGTGTTAGCCAGACTTAATTCATCTTTGAGTGAATTGCTCGTCGCTGCAGCAACTGGAAAACTTTCCAGCCTGCCTGAACTTGAGTGGAAGTCAGAATCAGCGGTCACAGTTGTCATGGCAGCTGAAGGTTATCCAGACTCACCAAAGACTGGCGCAAACATTGCTGGAATCGCGGAGGCCGAGAAGCTTGGCTTAACAGTTTTCCACGCTGGGACTAAGTCCAATGAATCTGGGGAAATCCTAGTTAATGGCGGGCGAGTACTCAGCGTGACTGCGACTGGCAGTGATTTAGGCGATGCACGGCACCAGATCTACTCGGGAATTGAGAGAATTGAGTTCGACGGCGAACATCACCGTTCGGACATTGCGCTGAAAGCAGCGCTTGGTGAAATCAGATTGGGAGACCACAGTTGAGTAAGCCATTGATCCCGAACGTTTTAGCAAGCCGTTATGCATCCAGCGGCATGGCCAATATTTGGTCAGCCGAAAACAAAATTGCAATTGAGCGCCACCTTTGGATTGCAGTGCTAAAAGCACAAAAAGATTTAGGAATTGATATTCCCCAGGAAGCTATTTCTGCATATGAAAAAGCACTGCCTAACATCAATCTGGACAGTATTAATGAACGCGAAAAGTTAACCCGCCATGATGTTAAGGCTCGAATTGAAGAATTCTGCGAACTAGCTGGGTTTGAACATATCCATAAAGGAATGACCAGCCGGGACTTAACGGAAAATGTCGAGCAACTTCAGATTGTTGAAGCCAGCTATTACATCCGGATCAAGGCACTTGCTACCGCATCTCGATTGGCTGAACTGGCAGTTAGATACACCGATGTGGCACTAACAGGTCGCAGTCACAACGTCGCAGCCCAAACCACAACTTTGGGCAAGCGCTTTGCTTCTGCCGCCGAAGAACTTTTGCATTCCATTGAACGTCTTGATGACTTATTGAACCGTTACCCGTTACGCGGAATTAAAGGCCCAGTTGGAACTTCGCAAGACATGCTGGATCTTTTTGGTGGGGATGCCAGCAAGCTTGCCGAACTTGAAACCCGAATTGCAGATCACCTAGGTATCAAGAACGTGTTAACAAGTGTTGGCCAGATTTATCCTCGCTCTTTGGATTACGAAGTATTGACTGCATTAGTTCAACTGGCAAGCGCACCAAGTTCCTTATCAACAACAATTCGTTTGATGGCTGGACATGAACTTGTAACTGAAGGCTTTAAAGAAGGCCAAGTTGGCTCAAGTGCGATGCCACACAAGATGAATACTCGTTCTTGTGAACGCGTAAATGGTTTCACTGTGATCTTGCGCGGCTATGCATCAATGGCCGGCGAACTTGCTGGCAATCAATGGAATGAAGGCGATGTGTTCTGCAGCGTAGTTAGGCGCGTTGCATTGCCAGATTCGTTCTATGCAATTGATGGTCTGTTTGAAACTTTCTTCACTGTCCTTGAAGAATTTGGTGCTTTCCCAGCCGTAATTGACCGTGAACTTTCTCGCTATTTGCCATTCCTTGCCACGACCAAGATTTTGATGGCAGCGGTTCGCAATGGTGTGGGTCGCGAAACTGCGCATGAAGTAATCAAGGAACACGCAGTTGCGGTTGCGCTTGAGATGCGCGGACCAAATGGTGGCGATGGAAATGCCGTACTAGACCGCCTTGCCAATGATTCCCGTCTCGGCATCAACCGTGAAGATTTAGAAGCATTGATTTCTGAGCCACTTGAATTCACCGGCGCTGCTCGTGATCAGGTTGCTGCGGTAGCCGCTAAAGTTTCCAAACTCGTCGCAACTTCACCTGAAGCTGCTAAATACCGACCGGAGCCTATCCTGTGACAATTCAGCCCACCGACTACGACTTAGGTGCTGAGTTCAAGCATGTTTACTCTGGCAAAGTACGCGACTTATATGAAGCTCCAGACGGACGATTGTTGTTTATTGCTAGCGATCGCATTTCTGCGTACGACTGGATCTTGCCTTCAGTAATTCCTGACAAGGGCAGAATCTTGACCGCTATGTCTATGTGGTGGTTTGATCGCCTGCAAGGAATTGTTCCTAATCATGTGCTCTCAACTAACGTTCCGGATTCTGTCCGTGGCCGCGCAACTTATTGCGAGAAGTTAGAGATGCTTCCAGTCGAATGTGTGGCTCGTGGATATCTAGCAGGTTCTGGCTATACCGATTACTTACGGGACCAATCAATCTGTGGCAACGGATTGCCACCAGGTCTAAAAGATGGTGCCAAACTGCCAAAGACACTTTTCACCCCGGCCACTAAAGCGGCTATCGGTGATCATGACGAGAACGTAACGTTCGACGAAGTGATTACATCGATTGGCATGGAAGAAGCGCAACAACTTAAGCGCTACACCACCTGGATTTATGACGTAGCAGCCGAGATTGCATTAGACCGCGGAATCATTTTGGCTGACACGAAGTTTGAATTCGGCCTTGGTTTAGTTGGTGCAAACAAAGATCAGATCGTTTTGGCTGACGAAGTGTTGACTCCAGATTCTTCGCGATACTGGCCAGCAGATCAATGGGTGCCTGGCCAGGCCCAGCCGTCCTACGACAAGCAGTTCGTGCGCGATTGGCTGACATCGCCAGCATCTGGTTGGGATAAGAATTCTGGGGAAGCACCACCAGCACTACCTGATGAAGTTATTGAAAAAACTCGCGAACGATACATTGTTGCTTATGAACAGCTAACTGGCCAGAAATTTAGTTAGCAGGCAAACCTGCAATGCAACATCACATTGCGGGTTCACCAAGTTTGGGAACCCCTGGCGGGAATCGAACCCGCATCTCCAATTGAGTCAGGATTGGGCTCTTTCCATTGAGCTACAGGGGTACCCCAAGAGAATGTTTATCTGTGATTCATTATTTACAAACTGAATCAAGGCGATTGTGGATAAACAACACAAGTGAGTTATCGCATTCACCTATTGACAAGAATCTCCGAAGATGTAAAAATCTTTGTATTGAGTCAGGATTGGATGTCGGGCAACCGACGCTCTAACCGAAAAAGGCCCGCGAAACAT
>JBEION010000257.1:0-1991 GCA_040377565.1 Candidatus Nanopelagicales bacterium
CCGTTGCAGCGTTTTGTGCGGTGCTTGCGCCAATCGTCTTTATCTTTTTACGGGATCGGCCATCAGATGTTGGGCTACTGCCATATGGTGCGACGGAAGAACCAGAAATGGGCCCAGCTGCGCCAGCAACTGCGCGCGGTGCGATTGAAATTTTGTTTACATCAATGCGTCACCCAGCATTTTGGGTTCTAGCGTTCACATTTTTTGTTTGCGGTTGGTCCACTAACGGACTAATTGGTACGCACTTTATTCCAGCTGCTCATGATCACGGTATGCCTGCAACAACTGCGGCATCACTTCTGGCAATCATTGGAATCTTTGATCTAATTGGGACTGTCGGATCCGGTTACTTAACCGACAAAGTCAGCTCAATGTGGTTACTAGTTTTCTTCTATGGCATGCGCGGATTGGCACTGCTAACAATTCCAGTAGTGCTCGGACCGCACGTTAATCCCCCACTTATCTTCTTTATTGTTTTCTATGGCTTGGACTGGATCGCCACGGTGCCACCAACTGTTCAGCTTTGCCGAGAATATTTTGGGGTTGCCCGATCAGGCGTTGTATATGGCTGGGTATTTGCTTTTCATATGATCGGCGCAGCAATTGCCGCATCTTTTGCTGGCTGGATCCGTGAGACAAATGGAGATTACGAAATCGCTTGGTACACCGCTGCAATCCTTTGTTTGATTGCTGCCGCTTGTATGTTCTTGCTCAAGAAGATCCCGACGCTAGCTCAGGCCGAGAAAGCGAACTTAACTTCGCATTAAGCGAGTGTAAGTTTTCCGAAGTTCGGCTGGAATCCTGCCAGGTCGGCCTCGTTCCAAATCCATGCAAACCATTGTGGTTTTTGCTCGCAGGTATTCGATGTCACCATCGTGCATTGAATACGCAATTACGTAAGAAGAGTTCCCCATCGATTCAATCCAAACTGTCATTTCGATTGGTTCTGGCTGGAATACCAATGGCTTAACGTAATCAATTTCGTGGCGAACAACTAACTGTCCGAAGCCATCCAAGTCAGGGGCAAAGCCTGCTTGCGCCAATAGTGATACACGAGCATCTTCTAGGTAGCCAACGTAAGCAACATTGTTGATGTGCTTAAAGATATCCATGTCACCCCAGCGCAGATGCACTGGAATTGTTAACGCTGCCACAAATACCTGCCTTAACTTGAGTTAATGCATCCAGCGTATCGGGTAGCTATCGAGCGTCTACAAAGTCTGCTTTACTGCCATTTGCGTTGAACTGAGGTCGCTTAGTTGGAAAGTCAGCTTCAAATAACTGGGAAGTTATCAGCATGTCAGCGGTGGTTCGATTAACTGCGATTCCGGCATTCCATAAGGTTGCAATTCGCAATAAGGCCTTCACGTCTGGATCATGTGGCTGCGGCTCAAGTGGGTCCCAGAAAAAGACCAAGATGTCGATCTTGCCTTCGGCAATTGCCGCCCCGATTTGCTGGTCTCCACCAAGTGGACCACTTAGGTATCGATTTACTGGTAAATCGAGGGCATCGGCTAGCAATGAACCGGTAGTTCCCGTTGCAAACAGATTATGTCTGGATAGCAGTCGTCGATTTTGCCGACTCCAGTCGAGTAACTCTGCCTTTTGATTATCGTGTGCGACTAACGCAATGTTTCTGGTAATCCAAGGCTTAACAACACCTGATTTGATTACATCTCTCATGCCTTAAATGTGACATGAAGAAACCAACAAGGTCTTAACTGAGCCCAAACTTAAGGTGTACTACTTTCCAAGAATTGGAAATTAACCTCGAGTTAGTTTGCGGTACGTTGCGCGATGTGGACGAGCTGCATCGGCACCCAGGCGGTCAATCTTGTTCTTCTCGTAGGACTCGAAGTTTCCTTCAAACCAGAACCAGGTTGAATCGCCTTCATAAGCCAAGATGTGAGTCGCAATCCGGTCTAGGAACCAGCGATCGTGCGAGGTGATCACAGCGCAACCTGGGAATTCCAGGAGAGCATTTTCCAGCG
>JBEION010000235.1:0-2197 GCA_040377565.1 Candidatus Nanopelagicales bacterium
ATCGACCCATTCCATGGTTGCACCTTCATGAGCAACAGCACGCTTGGTTACCAAGTTGTACACGTTGTTAGACCAGTTCTGAATCGTGGTGTAACGGCAGCGCGCACCCTTTTTAACGATGATTTCTACTACAGCTGAGTGCAGTGAGTCACTTGAATAGATAGGTGCAGTGCAACCTTCTACGTAGTGCACATAGGCATCTTCATCAACAATGATTAGGGTTCGTTCGAATTGACCCATATTTTCAGTGTTGATTCGGAAGTAAGCCTGCAAAGGAATGTCCACATGCACACCCTTTGGGATGTAAATGAACGATCCACCTGACCATACTGAAGTGTTTAGAGCAGCAAACTTGTTATCTCCAACTGGAATAACTGTTCCGAAGTACTCTTTGAAAAGTTCTTCATGCTCGCGCAAACCTGTGTCAGTGTCTACGAAAATTACACCCAGCTCTTCCAGGTCCTCACGAATCTTGTGATAAACAACTTCTGATTCATACTGCGCAGCAACACCGGAAACTAGACGCTGCTTCTCAGCTTCAGGAATACCTAAGCGGTCGTAAGTGTTCTTGATGTCATCCGGAAGATCGTCCCAACTGGTGGCTTGCTTTTCAGTTGATCGCACGAAGTACTTGATGTTGTCGAAATCGATACCAGACAAGTCACTACCCCAGTTAGGCATTGGCTTCTTGCCAAACAGATTTAAACCTTTGAGGCGAAGATCTAGCATCCACTGTGGCTCACTTTTTAAGCCTGAGATGTTGCGAACGACTGATTCGTCAATGCCGCGTCGCGCGTTGATTCCAGCTAGGTCATTATCGTGCCATCCAAACTCGTAATTTCCGAGTGCGTCAAGATGTTCCTGTTGGGTTGTCATGCGTTTTCCCTTCGTGTGTGTGGAACTAATGTCGTGCAAACTGCGTTACCTTTTGCGATTGTTGCCAAGCGTGTGACATGGACTCCGGTCAATTCGGAGAATGCCTTGGTTTCTTCTTCGCAAAGTGTTGGGAACTCAACAGCAACGTCGCCCATAGGACAGTTGTGTTGGCAAATCTGTGTGGACCCGTAAAGTCCAGGCGTTTCGGTAGCGGCAAATCCATCTTGATTTAGCGCATCAATGAGAGCAACAGCCCGCTCTTCGATGGTTGCGAGTTTTGAGATCTCTTTGTGTCGACTAACAAAATCTTTTGCGATTGAACTAGCAAACTCAGTAACGGCTCCGGAGCCCGCTGTTGAATTCAAATACTTCACGGCGCTTAGTCCCAAACTTTCTTGGTGTTGGCCAAATCGTGCACGACCTGCTGCGGTGAGCATAAACACGCGAGATGGTCGGCCTCGTCCACGTTTTGAATCCAGAGCAGCTGGACCGTACGGCGCGCGCTCACTTGATTCAACTAATCCGGTTTCAAGTAATTGATCTAATTGCTTGCGAACCGCAGCTCCTGAAAGCCCCAAGGTCCGCGCCACGTCAGTGGCGGTAGAAGGACCGGCCTGCAAAAGCGTGCGCGCAACCGTGGCGGCAGCAGATCCTTCGAATTTCACAACTTCATTGTTGCGTATATCGCCTAAATCCGCACCTCCGGGGTTCCACTACCTGAAGTACCCAATAAGCACTAGTTAGATAAGGCCTTTAGGCTGTAAGAGTGATTCCCCCAAAACTGCGCACCTGGCAACACCGAACCCTTATCGCCAACTTGATAGCTCAAACCGGCATCGTTCTTACGGGAGCCACGGTACGCCTTACCGCTTCTGGGCTGGGGTGCCCGACTTGGCCGGAATGCGTTGCTGGTTCGATCGCCCCGACTTCAGAGCAAACCGAGGCTTTCCATAAATACATTGAGTTTGGCAATCGCCTGCTTACCTTTGTTTTATTGATCGTTGCCATCGCATCCTTGTTTGCTGTCTTTAAGCACAATCAGGAACGTCGACTAGCGGGCCTAGCTAAACGGAGATCGTTAACTGTTTTAGCGCTTGGAATTCTGTTCGGAATTTTTGCGCAGGCAATTTTGGGTGGAATTACAGTTCTTACTGGATTGCATCCTTTGATTGTCGCCGCACACTTCATGGTTTCAATTGGGCTAATTACAGTTGCAGTTCTTTTGTTAGTTAAAGCGCAAGAAGCAGATGACCGTCCAGTTGCACTTCAAGTTGCCAAACCAATTGATCTTGGAATGCGAATTCACATTTGGTTGGCATTA
>JBEION010000055.1:0-5696 GCA_040377565.1 Candidatus Nanopelagicales bacterium
CGCTAGGACTAGGGGAGCCATACACAGTTTCGGCGTTACATGGTCGCGGTAGCGGGGACTTACTAGATGTTGTACTTGCTGCTTTTCCGGAAGATGGTTCTGGCCAAGCTCGCCCACGCGGACCACATCGCGTAGCACTGCTTGGTAAACCAAACGTTGGTAAATCAAGTCTGCTGAATGCGTTAACAGGTGAAAAGCGCGCTGTTGTTGACAGTGTCGCTGGTACAACTGTTGATCCCGTTGATGAATTAGTTGTGATGGAAGACGAAGAATGGATCCTGGTCGACACCGCTGGTATTCGTCGCAAATCAAAGAACGCATCAGGACACGAATACTTTGCAACATTGCGCACTAAGTCTGCACTTGATAAAGCCGATGTTGCAGTCGTGTTGTTAGATGCAAGCGCACCGTTAACTGAACAAGATCTTCGAATCATTTCAATGGTCGTTGAGTCTGGCAGAGCGTTAGTAATTGCATTTAATAAATGGGATCTAGTGGATGAAGAGCGTCGCTATTACTTAGAGCGAGAAATCGAACGTGACTTAGTACAAGTTGCTTGGGCGCCTCGAATTAACTTCAGCGCAAAGACTGGTTGGCATAAAGATCGCCTGGTTCCTGCGTTACGTTCTGCAATTGCAGGTTGGGAGACTCGAGTTCCAACTGGTCGCATGAACGCATTCCTCGCTGAGATTGTCGCCAGCCACCCGCACCCGGTCCGGGGCGGCAAGCAGCCAAAGATTCTGTTCGGAACTCAGGCCAGCGTGGCACCACCGGTATTCGTGCTATTCACTTCAGGGTTCCTGGAAGCCGGATATCGCAGATTCGTGGAGCGCAGATTCCGCGAGGAATTCGGCTTTGTCGGTTCGCCGATCGTAATAAACCTGCGAATTAGGGAAAAACGCCGCCGCTAGGCCCTTAGAAAGATGCCCGATCTGGGACGACTTTCTGGCGTACCCGATAACGAACCCGTAACACCTGCTCGTTACGAGCCATTTACCTTGAATTTACGGGGCTTTAGCCGTTACTTTAGGGATGCCCGAAAAGAATTCGTCGGGCCAACGAGAGGAAATACAAATGATCAAGCCGATCAAAATCGGTGCTCTAGCTATTGCTGGCGCACTTGCCCTTGCTGCTTGCAGCGGTGGCAGTGATTCTGCTGGTGGAGACGTACTTGTAGTAGGTACCGATCTTCCATTGCAGGGCGCATCAGCTGATGCGAGCAAGTCAACCAACGAAGTCGCAGCACTTGTTCTTGAACAAGCTGGCGGCAAAGCTGGAGACTTCACTGTCGAAATCAAAGAATACGATGACTCAACAGCCGCTAAGGGTGCTTGGGACGACGCAGCTTGTGCAAAGAACGCACAGGATCACGTAGCCAACACTGCACAGGTTGCAGTAATGGGTACATACAACTCAGGTTGTGCAAAGATCATCATTCCAGTGCTTAACCAGGCTGGCATGCTAATGGTTTCACATGCAAACACTTACCCAGGTCTAACTATTGAATGGGATAAGGGCGAACCAGGTCTTTACTACCCATCCGGCGCACGTAACTACGCTCGCGTAATTGCACACGACGGTTTCCAGGGAACAGCAGCAGCTCAGTTCCTATTCAACGAACAGGGTGTAACAAACCTTGCTGTTCTTGACGATACTCAGGCTTACGGCATCGGCATCGCTGACGCAGTACAGATTGAATTCGAAAAGCTTGGCGGAACTGTATTCCGTGGATCATGGGATGTAAAGCAGACCCAGGGTTACACAGCAACATTCGAAAAGATCAAAGCATCCGGCGCAACTGCTGTTTACTATGGTGGAATTTTCGATAACAACGGTGTACAGCTAGTGAAGGACAAGACTGCAGTACTTGGCGACAACACTGCATTCCTATCCATGTCACCAGACGGTTTCTCCGGTTACCCAACACTTCGTGAAATGCCAGAAGCAGAAGGTCTATGGATGACATTCGCTGGTAAGTCACTTGACGGCATCAAGAAGGGCGGCGGAGCTCCTGCGAAATTCGTAGAAGATTACATCGCTAAGCATGGCTATGAGCCAAACAGCTCATACGCAATGTACGGTGGCGTGGCTATGCAGGTAATCTTGAAGGCAATTGCAGCATCAGATGGTACCCGTCAGGGCGTACTTGATGCAGTATTCGCTGGAGAGCAAATCTGTCTAACAGCTGAAGAATCAATCTCTGGTATGGGCTTCTGTCTAAACCAAGAGACTGGTGACGTTGATACTGTCACTATGACTCTGCAGCAGATGACCGGTGGCGTAGAAACTGATATCAAGACACTTGATATCAAGTAATTAGCCGTCCAGAAATGGACAACTAGGTTTGGGCGGGATTGGTTTACCAATCCCGCCCAATTCCTACAATTTCGAGAAACTATAGTGTTTAATTAAGAGAAATTTCCAAGCACCGATTTAGGTGTCTTACTTGAAGGAGAAACCGCAGATGACTTCGGTTGCATCCGGCGTAGCACGCAAGAAGAAAGTAACGCCAAGCGCAATACTTATTAAGGCTTCAATGGTTTTCATCATTGGTGTAGCCGTGTATTGGTTAGGCCTGAATCTAACTAACGATCCATTACAGTTTGCTCAAGTTACCGTGAACGGTTTGAACAACGGTTTGCTTTACGCGTTAATCGCACTTGGCTACACCTTGGTTTACGGAATTATCGAGCTAATCAACTTCGCACACGGTGACTTGTTCATGCTTGGTGCGGTATTTAGTTTTGCAGTACTTACTGAGTTCCTTGGCGCAGATTCTCCAAGCGCGACAAACTACGCACTTCTACTTTTGGTTCTACTTCTAACCATGCTCTTCGGCGCGATCGTAAACACATCGATTGAGCGCTTGGCTTATCGCAGACTTCGAAACGCACCAAAGCTTGCGCCACTTATTACAGCCGTTGGTATGTCATTCGTGCTGCAGTGGATTGGACTTAAGTGGATTGGTTCCAACCCCGTTAACGTAAACACCGTTTTACCTTCAACCAGTTTTGAATTAGCTGGTGTCGTTATCAATTTCAAGACGTTAATCATTTTTGCAATCACAATTCCACTATTGATTGTCTTGGCATTCATTGTTAATAAAACCAAGCGTGGTCGTGCCATGCGCGCAACAGCGCAAGACAAAGATGCCTCTCGTTTGATGGGTATCGACGTTAACCAGACAATTACTTTCACATTCGCCATTGCTGGCGCAGCTGCTGGTGCGGCCGGAATTATGTGGGCACAAACCACTGGAACTGTGGCTTACAACCTAGGTTTCCAGTTGGGATTGATCGCTTTCACTTCAGCAGTACTTGGTGGCGTAGGTAATCTCTACGGCGCGGTACTTGGTGGCATCATCATTGGTCTGATCCAGAGTTACAACGATGGTTTGGCAATTGGTCCAGGTCAACGTTGGTCTCAAACCATGGTGTTCACAATTCTTATTCTGCTAATGGTCTACCGTCCGGGTGGATTGTTGGGCGAGACAGCACAAGAGAAGGTCTGACATGTCAAACACAGCTCCAGCACATACCGCTGTTTCTAGCAACCGAAAGTGGGCCTTAGGGTTTACTGGCGTAGTTGCCTTCTTCTTCATCTTGAATAAGTTCATACTGCCTGAAGCACCACGTGGCATCCAGAACTTCTTCAATAACTGGTTCTCATTGACCTCGATGGCTGAAATCATGATCTGGATCCTGATGGCTCTTGGTCTAAACATCATCGTTGGTTACGCCGGACTTCTTGATCTTGGTTACGTAGCTTTCTGGGCTCTTGGTGGCTATGTTGCCGGTTGGTTAATGTCACCGTTCTTCAGTGGAATATCTTTGAATTTCTTCGGAAATCCACGCGAAGGATTTGAATTCGGAATTCACTTCCACGTATTCCTGGTCCTGATTCTCGGCGGCGCATTTACGGCGATTTGGGGCATCATTATTGGTGGTCCGACACTTCGCCTAAAGAGTGACTACTTAGCGCTGGTAACCCTGGGATTCGGTGAAATCATTCCGCAGGTCATGATTAACGGTGCAGACATCGGTGGCCTCAACGTGACAAATGGTTCGCAAGGTATCGGTGGCCTAGATGACGTGAACCTATTTGGTTATGTCATTGGAACTTTTGCTTTACCTGAGAAGTTCCTAATGGTCTCCTTGATGGCTGGTGCCATGATCTTCTTCTCGATTCGTTTGCGTGACGGACGTTTAGGTCGAGCATGGTTAGCTATCCGCGAAGATGAACTGGCTGCGAGCATGATGGGTGTGCCACTATGGCGCACGAAGTTTGCCTCGTATGCAATTGGTGCTGTCGGTGGTGGTATTGGCGGTGTGGGCTTCGCGATCTTGGTCGGTGGCGTTTATGCTGACCGATTCAACTTCGTAATCTCGATCATTATTCTCGCCATGGTTGTACTTGGCGGTATGGGTAACGTCTGGGGCGTAGTAGTTGGAGCCGTAGTACTAGCTTGGATTAACTCGATTGGGCTGATCCAGGTTGGAAACTTAGTGAACAACACATTCGGGACTAACATCAACTTCCCGTCTTACCAGTTCCTGCTATTCGGACTGCTTTTGGTACTCATGATGTTGTTCCGTCGTGAAGGTTTCATTCCAGAGGCTCGCATTCGAATGGTTATGAATGAAGAGAAGTTGGAAGACGAAGAAAATGTATCCGACGAGACAAAGATTGGGCACCACTAACTATGAGTCTTGATGGCAGAGCAGTATTAGATGCTCAAGATATTCGCGTTGAGTTCGGCGGTCTAGTCGCTGTTGATGACGTGTCTTTCAACATCCCGGAAGGTTCCATCGTTTCGCTGATTGGACCAAACGGTGCAGGAAAGACAACTTTCTTCAATGTACTTACCGGTCTTTACAAGCCAACCAGTGGTGCAGTGATTTTCGACAACGTTGAAATCACTGGTGATCCTGTCCATGAAATTGCTTCTGGTGGACTTGCCCGAACTTTCCAAAACATTCGTTTGTTCGGTCTGATGACTGCACAAGAAAATGTCATGGTTGCTATGCACTCCAAGATGAATGCAGGTGTGTTCGCAACTATCTTCCGCACAAAGTCGCAGAAGGCAGAAGAAGCCGAAGCACGTCGCTTCGCACAAGAGCTGCTTGACTATGTTGGAATTGGAGGCGTAACGGATGAGTACGCTCGAAATCTTTCCTACGGAGATCAGCGTCGACTTGAGGTAGCACGCGCTCTTGCGTTGCGTCCAAAGGTATTGCTGCTGGACGAACCAACTGCTGGTATGAACCCAAATGAGTCTGCAGCTTTTGTTGAATTCGTTCGTAAGTTAAAAGCTGACAAGGGAATTAGCATCTTGCTGATCGAGCATGACATGAGCGTTGTTATGCAGGTTTCAGAACGCATTACAGTTCTTGATCAAGGACAAAAAATTGCTGAAGGTTCTCCTGCAGAAATCAAGTCAAACCCACGTGTAATCGAAGCCTACTTAGGCAAGAGCGGATCGGAGGCGAGCAGGTAATGGCACGTTTAAACACTCCCGTAATGCTCAAGATCAACGACATAACTGTCGGTTATGGCGCGATCACTGCGGTAAAGGGACTAACTCTTGAAGTTCGTGAAGGCGAGATCGTTTCACTTATTGGTTCGAACGGTGCTGGTAAGTCAACAACGCTTCGCACCGTAAGTGGTCTACTGAAGCCAAAGACTGGAAGTATCGA
>JBEION010000009.1:0-14108 GCA_040377565.1 Candidatus Nanopelagicales bacterium
CATTTGTGATGAGGCTCAGTTCTACACCAGAGTTCAAATCGATCAACTTGCTCACGTAGTAGATGACTTAGAAATTGATGTGTTTGCATTTGGTATTGCTAGTGATTTCCGAACCGAATTGTTCCCTGGATCGGCTCGTTTATTCGAACTTGCTGACCGAATTCAAGTCCTTCAAGTTGAGGCGCTTTGCTGGTGCGGTCGACGTGGCACTCACAATGCGCGAACTATTGATGGCGTAATGGTGACTGAGGGCGAGCAAGTTGCCGTAGGTGATACCGGTGGCGATTCAGGTGTTGTTAGTTACGAAGTTTTGTGCCGACGTCATCACATGGCCGCTATGCCAATCAACCACTTAGCGGATTAGTTTTTACGAGACCTGGTTAGCAGCCCGAGTAGCCCGATTCCAGCTGCTGAAACCGCAACAACGCGCTCGACTCGAAGCTCGCCATCTTCGTCCAAGAAGAATGCCCCAGCAGATCCCATACCTTTAGCGGCCAAATTGGCTGGCTTCACATACTTCTCAAGTGCTGCCACATTGGCCGTGATATTTAGGCAGGTGGCTTCAATTTCAGCGGCAATCACATCTGCGGTGCGCTTTTTCCCTATGCGATGTGTACCAGCCATTCCCTTAGCCTATGAGTGAAGGGCAGAATCACAGAATTCCAGATTTTGACTTGAGACTGCCCAAAAAGTGCCAGTTTCGGGTTTTTGGGTTAACCTTATTGCAAAGAGTTTGCAATAAGGAGTTTTCATGCATATGCCCGATGGGCTAATTAACGCCCCAGTTTCCATAGGTGCAGGTGTTCTAGTAGCTGGCGCAGTAGCAGTGAGCCTAAAGAAGACCAAAGGTTCGCTTGATAGCCAAACTGCCCCAATGGCAGGACTGGTCGCAGTCTTTATCTTCGCTGCCCAGATGATTAACTTCCCAGTTGCCGCCGGAACTAGTGGGCACTTAATGGGTGGCGCATTGGCTGCCATCTTGGTTGGTCCTTGGGTTGCCGTACTTGTTATGACAGTCGTGGTTGGCATTCAAGCTCTTGTGTTTGCAGATGGCGGACTTTCGGCACTTGGGATAAACATTTTGAATATGGGAATCGTCACGGTAATTGTTGGAACTCTAGTTTTTGCCTTGACTATGAAAGTGCTGTCGAAAACTAAGTCTTCAATTGTTGCAGCTTCTGCCATTGCAGCATTTATTTCAGTTCCAGCTGCAGCGCTGGCCTTTGTTATCGAGTACTACTTCGGTGGAAACGCAACTTACGACCCAATGACAGTGCTCATTTCTGTGGTTGGCGTTCACCTACTAATTGGAATCGGTGAAGCCATAATCACAGCTCTGACGGTTGGAGCTATTTTGGCAACGCGCGCAGATTTGGTGGATGGCGCTCGTAAGTTCTTGCCTAAGCAAAAACTAATCATCAAAGATTCGGTGGTGTCTTAACATGTCGAGTAAAAAACTTTTAGTTATTGGACTGCTTGCTTCAATCGTTATCGCAGGTTTTCTAAGTTTCTATGCCTCAAGCCAACCAGATGGTTTAGAAAAAGTATCTGCTGATCAAGGCCTTGATGTAACTGCAGTTGACTCGGCAAACGCTGACTCCGCATTGGCTGACTACGGCGTTGCTGGAGTTGAAAATGAGCGTGCCTCAGCATTTCTTGGTGGCGTAATCGGAGTTGCTATCACTGGTCTTGCTGGCGTCGGACTATACGTGTGGCTTAGAGAACCAAAATCTGCTGAGACTAAGTGAAGCTTTCTCCCGAGCGCGTAGTTCTTGACACCAATAATGCCCATGAACATGGGCATGGCGTTGGTGACCATCTATACGTCCATCGCCACTCTTTGGTGCATGATCTACCTGCCCAGGTTAAAACCGTTGCAGCCATAGTTTTCATTTTTATGGTCGTGTTAACTCCAGTTCACGCAGTTGGGGCATTCGCGGTTTATCTGGGACTTGTATTTGTTGTGGTCAAGATTGCTGACTTACCTTTTCCGCTAGTACTAAGACGAATGCTTATTGAGATTCCTTTTGTTCTCTTTGCAGTTCTGATGCCATTTTTTGGTCCAGAACCCAGAGTTGAATTTCTGGGCTTATCTCTTTCGCAAGAAGGACTCTGGTCGGCATTTGGAATCTTGGCCAAGGGAACTATTGGCGTAGCTACGTCGATTACTTTGGCAGCTACTACGCGGGCTCGGGATTTGCTGCAAGGTCTGGAAACTATTGGAGTTCCCGACTTGCTTGTCCAGATCGCTTCTTTCATGCTTCGCTATTCAGCCGTAGTAACCGATGATCTATCTCGCATGAAGGTAGCTCGTGAATCTCGTGGGTTCTCAGCAACTGGTATCAAGCATTGGAAAGTTCTAGCAAACTCTGCTGGCGCACTTTTCATTCGCTCATATGAACGAGGTGAGCGAGTTCACTTAGCAATGCTGTCGCGTGGCTATAACGGAACCATCATTGATTTGTATAAGCCCGTAGTTACCAAAAAGGATTGGCGCACAGCTATGGCTCTGCCGATTGTTGCTGCGTCAATTATGGTTATAGCGTGGATAACACTTTGAAAACTTCCCCAAGTCTTGACGTATCAGGTTTGGCGTATGCCTATCCGGATGGCAATCAGGCCCTCTACGGCGTAAACCTGCAGATCCAACCTGGTGAACGGGTTGCGCTCCTAGGTCCAAATGGCGCAGGTAAGACCACGCTTGTAATGCACCTAAATGGAATTCTTGCCGCTGGCCTTGGCACGGTACACGTGGGTGGACTTGCGGTTAATACTGAAGACAAAGATGCCCTCCGCGAAATCCGTAGGCGCGTTGGCATTGTTTTTCAGGATCCTGATGATCAGTTATTCATGCCAACCGTTCGCGAAGATGTTGCTTTCGGTCCGATAAACATGGGCGTTACCGGTGCTGAACTTGAGGCTCAGGTTATGCAAGCCCTTGAGCTAGTGGGAATGGCAGATTATGCCGATCGCCCACCACATCATTTATCTTTTGGTCAGCGCCGTCGGGTGGCAGTAGCTACCGTTTTGGCAATGAAGCCTGAGATTCTGGTTCTGGATGAACCAAGTTCGAATTTAGATCCAGCCAGCCGCCGGGAATTAGCGGACATCCTGCGTGACTTGGACATTACCTTGCTTATGGTTACTCATGACCTCCCATACGCCCTGGAACTATGCTCACGATCGGTGATTCTCTCGCAGGGCACCATTGTCGCGGATGGCAAAACCATAGATATTTTGTGCAACGACTCTTTGATGGCAGAAAATCGCCTAGAACTGCCGTTTGGATTTGATCCAAAAAATACCCTTGTTAAATAGCGCTTCGCTGCCTCGGGACTAAATCCCGATTATGAAGTTTGCGCCAATTCCTGACAGAATAGAGCCCACGTGCGGGAGTGGCGGAATTGGCAGACGCACCAGATTTAGGATCTGGCGCCTTCGGGTGTGGGGGTTCAAGTCCCCCCTCCCGCACCATTATCAAGTCTTAGAAGTTAAAGCTTCGAAATAACTTCACTTATCTGAATAGCTAAATCATTTAGCGCTTTGCCTCTATGGCTAATTGCATCTTTTTCTGACGCAGTCATTTGAGCAGTCGTTTTGGTAAAGCCAGTTGGCACAAAAATCGGATCATAACCAAATCCATTTTCACCAACTGGTGTATCAAGAAGATTTCCTTGCATTTCGCCAGTGGCAACAAGTTCTTTTCCATCTGGAAAAACAGTAACTGCTGCGCAAACGAACTTTGCTCCCCGACTTTCCGTCGGTACATCCTTAACTTGCTCAAGGACTAATTCAAGGTTTGCTTGATCCACATTTTCGGTTGCCCCAGACCATCTAGCTGAAAGTACGCCTGGATTTCCGTCTAGGGCATCAACACAAATTCCAGAGTCATCTGCAATTGCTGCCAAGCCTGTGAACTTAGCTAACGCGCGTGCCTTTAATAGCGCATTGCCTTCGAAGGTGGTTTCAGTTTCTTCAACTTCAGGAGCATCCGGAAAATCTGCAACTGTTAAAAGTTCGCAATCAAGGTCTAGCTCTTCCAGTATTCGCTTGAGCTCGGTAGCTTTGTGCGCATTTCTGGTTGCTAAGACAAACTTCATAAAACTACTTCTTTGGCAGTGGAATAGCTAAAGCAGCTTTTTGTTTTGAAGTTAGTTCGACGCAGCCAATTGTTGCTAAGTCCAAAAGTTCATGTAGCAACTGGCGGTCAAATGGTTCCCGCTCTGCAGTTCCCTGAACTTCGATGAATGCGCCAGAGCCAGTCATAACAATGTTCATGTCAGTGTCCGCACGAACATCATCGTCGTAATGCAGATCAAGGCAAGGCTTGCCATCAACAATTCCTACTGAAACCGCTGCGACAGAATCGCGCAATACGACTGCATCTTTAGCAACCAGACCAGAGGCGCGAGCCCATTCAACTGCATCAGCTACCGCAACATAAGCGCCAGTAATGGCTGCAGTTCGAGTTCCACCATCAGCCTGCAAAACATCGCAGTCGATCATGATTGTATTTTCGCCAAGGGATGACATGTCTAGAACTGAGCGCAAACTGCGACCGATCAAACGTGAAATCTCGTGCGTGCGACCACCCAGCTTGCCCTTGACGCTTTCTCGATCGTTGCGGGTGTGAGTTGCTCGCGGCAACATCGAATACTCAGCTGTTAGCCAGCCTTCGCCACTTCCCTTTTTCCAGCGAGGCACACCTTCGCTGAAAGACACGGCACATAGAACTTTGGTTGCGCCAAATTCAACGAGCACGCTGCCTTCTGCGTGATCTAGCCATTGGCGGTTGAAAGTTACATTACGAAGTTGGTCGGCACTACGGCCATCTGAGCGATTAGTCACGTCTCTGACTCTATTGCATGGCTTAATTCTTAAGCGAAGTTACTTCCAGAACTTCAGGACCTAGGAATCTTCTCGCAAGATGCGTAAACGAATCACCCGTTGCCAGGAACTCATGAGTCGGCGCTGGCAGATTTGGGTTTCTGATTAAATCTTGCTCCACCAAAATTCGATACACATCTTTCGCGGTTTCTTCTGCGCTTGATACCAGAGTTACTTTGTCACCGGCAATCATTGAAATCACACCAGTAAGCAACGGGTAGTGCGTGCAACCAAGTACTAACGTGTCAATGTCTTGGCTCAGGATGGGTTGCAGATACTCACGAGCAATTTCAGTTAACTCTTTGCCGTTAGTAATTCCAGCTTCAACAAACTCCACAAATTTTGGGCAAGCCTGTGAAGTAACTTCGACATGTGGCGCAGCTGCAAAGGCATCTGCATATGCCTCGCTTGTGATGGTCGCCTGCGTTCCAATCACACCGATTCGTCCTGATCGAGTTGCGCTCACTGCGCGGCGAACTGCAGGCTGAATTACTTCTACAACTGGAATTGAGTAACGCTCTCGAGCATCTCGCAGCATGGCAGCACTTGCTGAGTTACAAGCGATGACCAACATCTTTACATCGCGCTCGACTAGGGCGTCCAAGACATCCAAGGCAAGTTCTCTTACTTGCGCAATTGGTCTAGGACCATAGGGACCGTGTGCGGTATCGCCAACATAGATAACCGGCTCATTTGGCAATTGATCTAAAATCGCTCGAACTACGGTCAAGCCACCAACGCCTGAATCCATAACACCTATTGGGCGATCATTCACCACTTAAGAGTAATCTGACAGAGTGATGAAATTGCGCAATGCACCCATATCTATCCTGTTTGCAGCAACTCTTATTGCTATTGGTGCGATATTCAATTTTGTAATTGGGCTTGTGCTTTCACTAGCTCCCCAGCTTCTACAAGGCATCGAAGTACCGACAGCTCCAAATGGCGCTCCGACTCAACTGATAGTCATAGCTGGCGTTGCCTGCATTGCATTTGGTTTTGTTTTTATTTGGATCCTCAGAGAACTTTTCAATAAATCTCAGTTCGCTCTGGTTATGATCTACACGATTTCGATCATCAATGTCCTGTTTGGATTGTTTAGAATGCCACTTGGATTTTTCACAATTGGCCTAAATCTGCTGGTGATTTTCCTAGTCCGCTCAAACAGTGCGAAACAGTGGTTAAGTGCCCATTAACTGTTGCAAAGTATTCGCAACAGTGAATCGCACGCCAGCACTTAGCGCATAAATCCTGCAGAATGTACTCAACAAGAAGTGTTAAGAATTTTGATTTACACTTAGCTATCCACTCTTTTGAAAGCGTTAAACATGTCTGTTGCCGTAAGTATCCCGACCATTCTGCGTAGCTATACAAACAATGCACGCTCGGTCTCAGCTACCGGTGAGACTCTGGAGCAAGTCATCGCTGACCTAGAAACTCAGTTTCCAGGAATCGCTGGTCGCTTAATTGAAGATGGAAAACTACGACGTTTTGTGAACATCTACATCAATGACGAAGATGTCAGATTCACTGGAAGCCTTGCGGCACCTGTGTCCGAAGGCGATTCAGTTACTGTCTTGCCTGCCGTTGCTGGTGGCTAAAGTTAACTATGCGCTATGACTCGTTGCTCGAATCGGTTGGAAATACTCCCCTAGTTGGCTTGCCAAATCTTTCGCCATCAGCTGATGTTCGACTTTGGGCAAAACTAGAAGATCGAAATCCAACTGGGTCAATCAAGGACCGAGCAGCAATTGCCATGATCGAAGCTGCTGAAGCCGATGGCACGCTTACTCCTGGCTGCACAATCCTGGAGCCAACAAGTGGCAACACCGGAATCTCGCTAGCTATGGCTTCGCGCCTAAAAGGCTACAAATTGATTTGTGTGATGCCCGAGAATACTTCGCCGGAAAGAACACAGCTTTTGAATATGTGGGGCGCTGAAATCAGATACTCACCTGCCGCAGGTGGCTCAAACGAAGCAGTCCGAGTTGCCAAGAATTTAGCAGCCGAGAATCCAAGTTGGGTAATGCTTTACCAATATGGAAATCCAGCCAACGCCGATGCACACTACAGAACTACTGGACCTGAGATTCTGGCTGACTGCCCGACTATCACTCACTTTGTTGCCGGACTTGGCACAACCGGCACATTAATGGGAACTGGGCGTTACCTTCGCGAACACAAGCCAGATGTGGCAATCGTTGCTGCTGAGCCACGCTATGGCGAACTTGTTTACGGTCTTCGAAACATCGATGAAGGGTTTATTCCTGAACTTTACGACGAAGAAGTTTTAACAACACGATTTTCAGTTGGTCCGCTTGAGGCCGTGGCCCGCACTCGAGAGCTGCTGAATCGTGAAGGAATCTTTGCTGGTATTTCAACAGGCGCAATTTTGCATGCTGCACTTGGAATGGCTACTAAGGCCGTAAAGGCTGGCGAAAAAGCAGACATCGTGTTTATCGTTTGCGATGGTGGCTGGAAGTATCTTTCAACCGGTGCATACGAAGGAACTGTTGAGCAAGCATCGGAAGCGCTCGACGGACAGCTCTGGGCTTAATTAACTGATGGAGATTTCTTCTTCAGTAATCACACCGTCAACAATTCGATAAGAACGAATCTCGTACGGGCCGTTCTGATTTCCAGTTTCTCTGGTCGAAATCAAAACATAATGCGCGAATGGCTCTGACGCGTATGCCACATCTGTGCGTGATGGATAAGCCTCTGTTGCAGTATGTGAGTGATAAATAACAACGGGATCTTCATCGTTGGCATCAAGTTCGCGATAGAGCCTAAGCAGGTCTGCCGAGTCAAATTCATAAAAGGTTGGTGACCGAGCCGAGTTGATCATGGGGATAAACCTGGTTGGCTGGTCCGAGCCCGCAGGTCCTGCAATCACGCCACAAGCCTCGTCTGGGTGGTCTTGCCTGGAGTGTTCCACCATTTGATCAATCAGCACTTGAGAAATACTCAACATATTCGGATATTTCTCCTTAAATCATGGTTTTTTCAATATTAGCGCGTTTTTCTTGCGTGTTTTGGTTGCAAGTGAGCATTAGCAGGGGCAGGCTAGGTACAGCACCAAAATGCTGCGCGCAGCATTAAATCCGAACTGATTCGGCAGTTCCCAATAAAAGGAGCAACACTTCATGGATGGTATCTATGATGTAAAAACACTGACAGATGGTCAATATGACATTGTCCTTGGGTTTTTATCTCTTGGCTTTGCAGCAATGCTTGCCACGACAATTTACCTATATCTAAGCCAGGCTCGCGTACTTCCAAAGTACCGTCAGGCCATCGTAATCTCAGGAACTGTAACCCTGATTGCGCTTTACCACTACTGGAGAATCTACGATTCATTCAAGTCAGCACATGCTGGTGGCGAAGTTTTCAACGAAGCATACCGCTACGTTGACTGGTTACTAACAGTTCCACTTTTGCTTATGGAAACCATTGCAGTACTTGCACTTCCAGCAGCAAACCGTAAGTCACTAACTACCCGTCTTGTTCCTGCATCAGCAGCAATGATCATCCTTGGTTACCCAGGTGAAGTTTCTGCAGACATGATGACAAAGGGTATCTGGGGTGCACTTTCGTCCATTCCGTTCTTCTACATCCTTTACATCTTGTTCGTTGAGCTAACCAAGACTCTTGAAACTCAGCCAGCAGAAGTTGCAGCAACAGTTAAGCGTCTTCGCTTGCTTCTTATTGCAACATGGGGTGTCTACCCAATCTCGTACTTGCTACCAATGATTGGTGTGGATGGCGGAAATGCCTTCGTAGGACGTCAGGTCGGTTACACCGTTGCTGACATTCTTGCTAAGTGTCTCTTCGGTCTGACAATCTACAAGATTGCTCGCCTAAAGAGCGCTGCAGATGATCCATCACATGCAGCAGCTGAAGGTGCTCACTAGTACTAAATAATAAAAACCCCCTGGCTTAACGGCCAGGGGGTTTTTATTTTGCCTTAGTTCAAGCAGTCGATCAACGTTCCTTGTAGGTAAGTCAGGTAGTTGTATAGCTGCATGCCTGGCTCATCGGTCTCATGGTCTCTGTCGGAAACTTCGTTGATTTCAAGACGAGTGCCAAGTACCAGTCGCAGGTCATTTATCGCCTTAAGCCAGTCCTGGGCTTGCTGGGCAGAGATGCTGGACTTGCCGGTCCAGTCGCTTAAGGTTCCGCGGACGGTTACAAGTGCAGCCAGTTTCTGTCCCCGCAAATCCTGTTCAGTGAACCTACGAAAGTCTGCACTGGCATGCTCATCATCTGAATACCCATCTGGGAAAAGTCTGGCTAAAGCTGGATCTTCGGAGATCTGGGTTGAGCCACCCATACTTAAAAGTTCGGCCAATGGATCTTTACTTACTTCACTGTCAGGAACTTCAAGTAACTCTGCCATTTGCTCAAACAACTGTGACAAAACACCAAGTTCTGCATCATCAAGTTTTAAAGTGAGCTTTCCGCCAAGTCCGGACTTAAACACTTAATCGTCCTTCTGTAAAGTTGCCCAGAGTCCATAGGAGTGCATTGCTGCCACATCGCGTTCCATTTCTTCCCTGGTTCCCGAGCTCACTACGGCTCGGCCTTTTTCGTGCACATCAAGCATTAGAAGTTCGGCCTTCGGTTTGTCGTATCCAAAATAAGTTTGAAACACATAAGTCACATAAGTCATTAAGTTAATTGGGTCATTCCAGACCAAAGTAATCCATGGTCGGTCTGTCATTACGTCAATTGCCACGTCTTCAATCGGCATTGCACTCATGCTTTTAGTCTCTCACGCAGAATTGCTGATCCTGAACATAAATCAAGGGCTAGTCCGCTTGGACTAGCCCTTGATTTGAATTGCTTTTAGTTACTTCTTGGCAAGACCACGAAGTTGGAATGATGCAACAATTTCCATAACGCCCAAGATGATCAAGAAGAATGACATGACCTGGGTGATTGTGATTAGTGATGCAATTGGGTTGTTGATTGTTATTACACCGGCAATCAAAGTAATGATGCCCATGAAGATCGCCCAGCCACGGCCAGGTACTCCCTTGGATGCTAGACCTGCAACAAGTTCAGCCATACCTCGGAAGATAAAGGTGATACCCATAAAGATTGCAGCAAGCTGTGCGTCTTTAACGATTCCACCGTTAAAGAAGATCACTGCCAAAATGATGGATAGTGAACCGCTGATGATCATCAGGACCTTGCCTGAGCCTTCAGTGTCGTCAGCTAGGGCACGGATGATTGTTCCGATACCGCTGAATAGAAGCCATATACCAAATAGGAACACAAGTGTTGCAGTTGCATCAATTGGGTTCTGAAGCGCCATAACGCCAACGACCATGGATAGGATGCCGAGAATTAGTAGAAGCCACCACTTCTTGCCAAATGCCATCATGGCATCCTGTGGGGACGAGGTATTTACTGTCATTTGTTCTCCCGTAAGTTAGGTCTTTCTCACAAGATTTTATGGGTGAATTGTCTTTTTACCTTGGATTTGTGGGATGAATAAAAGGGCTAAAACCGAGACAAACCCACAAACTAGCCACATTTCGACAAAAGTTTGTCCACTTAGGTTGTTTTTAAAGGCTGCAAGACTCAGGGCTGCCCCGGTGATGGAAGTTATCACAATCGTGCCGAACGAATCTGACATCTGGAGGGAGGCGCTATGTCGGGCGTGATCAGCTTCAGGTGACTTGTCTAGCATTAGCCCGCCCAGAGTTGGGAAGCAAATTCCCATTCCAAAAGCTGCCGCCCCACAAGCCAAACTTGCTGCTAGTGAAGCTACGGTGGCGTTGCTGGGTGCAAAAACCGCGATCGGTGTCAAGAATATGCCAATCGAAATAAGCACCGATCCAAATACTAAGACTTTTTCCCGCGACATCTTGATTCGATGACTTCCTTGCAGCCATGATCCACCAAACCAAGTTACGGCAGAGACCGTAAGGACTGCTCCGGAAATTGCGACTGATACATCGCGGATTTCTTGCAGAGCTAGTGGAACATAAACTTCAGCAGCGAAATAACCTGCCGAAATCACCCCGCGCATGCCGATGATGGCTGGAATGCCAACTGCAATCTTTAGGTATCCCTTGGGCATTAAAGTCCGAGTAGTCCAAGCGGTTGCAATAAGGCAGGCAGCGCTTATTGCAATAACGATCGAAACATCCCACTGGCCTATTCGTGATGTGCTGAATTGGAAAAGCGCTAGAGCCAACACGGCTGCCAGTACTGCAATGATTTGGCTTTTACTATCAGTTCGAGGTTGAGGTATCGCAGTTTGTAACTTATCGAGTTGGGAGAGCAGAACAACACTTGGCAAAATCAGAAGCAGTGGCACAATCCAAAATGTCATTCGCCAAGAAGACACTTCCACCATCAGGCCCGCTATACCTGGGCCAACTAGTCCAGGAACAACCCAAGCAGCAGCCAACATTCCCAGTGCTTTAGGTCGAAGTGCTTCGGGATACATCCGACCAATAACCACATACATCGTCACTAAATCGATGCCGAGGGCAAAACCTTGCACACTTCGACCCAGAGTTAGCACGTGTATGTTTGGCGCAAATCCAGCAATCAAAGATCCGATTCCGAGGGTGATAATTGCCAGGGTCACAATCTTCTTTACGCCAATGTGATCAGCCCATAAACCGGCAAAAGTAACACCTAGCAACGAGGCCATAGTGAAACTGGTAAACGCGACTGCGTAGTTACTGATTGCATTTAGGTCAGCTGCGGCCACAGGCATTACCGCACTAACTGCGATTCCTTCAAACCCAAATACTGCGACTAACGAAACGATTCCTGCGCTAAGTCGCCGATATTCAGGAGCCCATGGCGAAAGCGTCATTCGGAATTGTCGCTGTTATCTCCACCAGTTGGCAAGCCTTCAAAAATTGCTTTGCACTGTGGGCAAACTGGAAACTTACCCGGATCGCGATTGGGAATCCAAACTTTTCCACACAATGCAACAACAGGTGCGCCCATGACTGCGCTCTCGACAATCTTTTCTTTCTTTACATAATGCGCAAAGCGCTCATGATCTCCAGGCTCTACCTGCTCCTCGACGCGCTCGTCGACGATTACGCCGCCTTCAGTGCGAATTTCATCAGCCATGAGAACTACCTTAACAAACTCGCTTACACCAGAAACTTAGGCTGGCAAAGAGTTTAAGCGCTGCTTAAGATCTGCTAACTCGGCCTGAAGTTCTGGTGGAACTCGTCCATCAAACTGACTGAAGTACTCTTCGGTCAGATCACATTCAGCAAGCCAGCTGCCCTTATCAACATCGAACAATGCTTCAAGATCGTGTTCTGAAATCTCAAGTCCATCTAGCGGCAAGTCTTCTCGATTTGGCAATACGCCAACTGGAGAGTCGATACCTTCGGCTTCGTTTTCAAGGCGATCAACAACCCAAGCCAAAACGCGTGAGTTCTCACCAAAGCCTGGCCAGATGAAGTCACCGGCTTCGTTCTTGCGGAACCAGTTGACCTGGAACAACTTTGGAACATTGGCAAAAGTGCGACCCATGTTGACCCAGTGACCCCAGTAATCAGCCATGTTGTAGCCACAGAACGGAAGCATTGCGAACGGATCGCGGCGTAACTGACCAAGGCCACCTACAGCGGCTGCGGTCATTTCCGAAGAGATTGTTGCGCCCATGAATACGCCATGGTTCCAGCTGCGTGCCTGAGCTACCAATGGAACGTTAGTCGCGCGGCGACCACCGAAAAGAATTGCAGAGATTGGAACGCCTGCCGGGTTATCCCATTCATCAGAAATCGATGGGCACTGTTCTGCTGGAGCAGTGAAGCGTGAGTTGGCGTGACTTGAAACTTCTTCAGACTCTGGAGTCCAGTCATTGCCCTTCCAGTCAATTAAGTGTGCTGGCGGCTCTTCGGTTAGACCTTCCCACCAGATGTCACCATCATCAGTAAGCGCGACGTTAGTGAACAATGAATTGGCGTATAGCGAGCGAATCGCATTGGCATTTGTCTTCATGCCAGTGCCTGGTGCTACGCCAAAGAATCCAGCTTCTGGGTTAATCGCATACAAGCGACCATCTGGACCTGGACGCATCCAGCAAATGTCATCACCAATGGTTTCAACTTTCCAACCTGGAATTGTTGGTTCAAGCATTGCAAGGTTTGTCTTGCCACAACCGGATGGGAATGCAGCCGCAATGTAGTGGGTCTTTTGCTTTGGTGAAGTTAACTTCAAAATCAACATGTGCTCAGCAAGCCACATTTCATCGCGAGCCATAACGGATGCGATGCGAAGTGCGAAACACTTCTTACCTAGTAGTGCGTTGCCACCGTAACCAGAACCATAGGACCAAATCTCACGCTCTTCTGGGAACTGCACGATGTACTTAGTCTCACTGCATGGCCAAGCAACATCTTTTTGTCCTGGCTCAAGTGGTGCGCCAACTGAGTGAAGTGCTGGAACAAAGTCACCATGTTCGCCGATTAAATCTAGAGCAGCTTTACCCATGCGAGTCATCATCTTCATGCTGATCACAACGTATGGGGAGTCTGTAATTTCAACGCCTAGAGCGCTGATGTCAGAACCAAGTGGGCCCATTGAGAACGGAACGATATACATAGTGCGACCGCGCATACAACCCTTGAAAGTTGAGCGAAGGATTGTCTTCATTTCGCTTGGTTCCATCCAGTTATTGGTTGGACCAGCATCTTCTTCCTTAACGGAACAGATGTAAGTGCGGTCTTCGACACGAGCTACGTCACTTGGATGTGAACGAGCAAGGAAAGAGTTTGGACGCTTTTCAGAGTTCAGAGGTGTGAGCGTTCCACTTGCAACCAATTCTTGAGTTAAGCGATTCCATTCAGCATCAGAGCCATCGCACCATTCAATGCGATCTGGAGTAGTTAACTCAGCGACTTCTTGAACCCAAGCAAGAAGGCGCTTATTCTTTGTTGGCGCATCTGCGAAACCTGGAATAGCTGAACTGCTCACGAGAACTCCTTGGTTGAAAACCTGATCTAAGGCTTTACGGGATTAACTTAGGATGCACCCCAAATGGCGAAAAAACTAACTTAAAAACCCTTAAATTCCCTTAAAACTGGGCGCTGTGAGCAAACACACACGGCTCGCGCGTGCTCTTGTGAATAGAGTGACGCGTGTTCCTAGACTGGAGTAGTGCCCAATCCTGGAAATCCCGAGATATTGCTAGAAAACAACGACACCGTTGTTGTGGTTCCAGTGTTCTC
>JBEION010000039.1:0-6974 GCA_040377565.1 Candidatus Nanopelagicales bacterium
ACGGCAGGGATTGCAGTTGGATCAAACTTTGCGTCATGGCCACTCAACACTTCGGCTGCAACGTGGGCTTCGGCACTGGCTTTGTGAGCTAACGCAGGTCCTGGAGTTATGTCGCCGATAGCTGCAATTTTTGGTGTCACCAATAGATCAGGTCCAACTTCAAGGATGCCGCGAGCATTTGGCTTGATGCCAATAACTTCAAGTCCGATGTCGTCGGTGTTTGGTGTGCGACCAATTGCAACCACAACGTAATCAACATCAATTGCAGATTCAGTGCCATCGGTTGTGATAGTTAGTGACTTACCGTTATCACTAACGACCTTGGTGTTAACTCGAACATCAACACCGAGTTCACCAAGTCGTCGAGCAACTGGCGCAACCAATGTTGAAGGTAATGCTGGAAGTAATCTTTCGGCCGCTTCAATCATGATTACTTTTGAACCAAGTTGGGCAAGCGCAGTTCCAAGTTCGACTCCGATGTATCCCCCACCAACAACTGCAATTGATTTTGGCAATACATCGAGTTCAAGCACGTCAGATGAATCAAGGATTCGTTTTCCATCACGAGGTAAGCCTGGAATCACAGTTGGGCGAGAGCCGGTAGCAATGATGCAATTCTTAAATTGAATGTGGGTTGGAGGGGCATCGCCAAACTCCAGAACGCCTTGATCTTTGCGAGTGAAGCGGAAGAAACCTTGACGGACTTCCACACCAGCAGTTTTAAGAAGTTGTCTGACTCCACCGTTTAAGCCAGTGACGACTTCAGTTTTCCAAGTTTGGAATTCCTTCATATCAACTGTTGGCTCACCGGTAACTTTTAGGCCGCGCTTACCCCAACCAGAAATGTCGTGAGTTGCATGAGCCAATCCGATAAGTGCCTTGGAAGGAATGCAGCCAACGTTTACACAAACACCACCAAGTCCAGCTTCACCTTGGGCATCAACTAGAACTACTTGGCGACCAAGTTGGGCAGCAGCAATTGCAGCTACGTAACCACCAGGTCCACCCCCGATAACTAACAAGTCAACCGATGATGGCATTTCTCCAACAACCACAGCCGCTGCCCTACTTCACTAATGATTCTGGATTGAGCAAAAGTTTTGCGATGTCACTAACAAATGCGCCGAGGTGCGCACCATCATTGATTCGATGATCTGCGGCAACCACAATTGGTAGCACCATACGAACTGCTGGAACACCATCAACTGGAATTACTTTTTCAGCAATCCGGCCAAAGCCAGCAATCGCAACCTCAGGTGGGCGAATGATTGGCGTGCCTAACCAAGTTCCAAAGGAACCAAAGTTAGTAACGGTAAACGTGCCACCTCCTAGTTGATCCGATGTAGCTTTTCTGGTTTTCGCAAGTTCAGCCAGTTGTTCAGTTTCTTTGGCCAACATCGCAACTGTGAAGTCGTTTGCTTTGCGTATAACCGGAACTATCAAGCCATCTTCAGTAGCTGTAGCAAAACCAAGGTTGATGTCGTCGTATTGACGGATCTCTCCCATTTCGGAATCAAAGCGGGCGTTAAAGGTTGGATGATTCTGTAAGGCAAGAACACAAGCGCGCATCAAAAGCGGAGTGACAGAGAATTTGATTCCCTCTTTTTCAAACTGTGGTGCTAGTTCACTGCGTAATGCCATAAGAGCGGTGGCATCAATTTCTTTGAATTCTGTGATGTGCGGAATTCGAAGGGCTTCCGACATGCTGGTCGCAATTTGTCGACGCAAGCCGCGTAATTGAATCAACGTAATGCCTGCTTGAGCGATTGTTGGTGAATTGTCATGTGTTGGTGCTGCAGTGTTGACACCAGACTTTGCATTTGTGACATCGTCTGAAGTGATTCGTCCGTTTGGACCTGATCCGACAATTTCTTCAAGTGAAACACCAAGTGAGTCTGCAAGTTTGCGCGTACTTGGACTAGCAAGTGGGCGAACGTTTGTTGCGCGGGCTGGTGTTGCTGCAGATACAGAAGTTTGTTTCACTTCGACGGTTGGCGCAGATGCATGCGCTGCAATGTCTTTCGAAATAACGCCGGTTGCTTCAATCTGCATCAAGTTAGAACCAACAGCTAATACGTCGCCAACTTTGGCACCAAGTGATTTCACAATGCCAGTAACTGGCGCAGGGATTTCAATTTGAGACTTGTCGGTTTCGACAACTACTACAGGCTGATCTTCTTTTACGGAGTCACCGACAGCGACTAACCACTCGATTACTTCGGCTTCAGCAATACCTTCACCGACATCAGCAAGTTTGTAGTCAATTAAGTTGCTCATGCGGATGCCTTTGCCAAGGCAGCTACTTCTGCAACAACTCGATCAACATCAGGAATGTAAAGATCTTCAACGCCACCAAGTGGGTATGGAGTATCAGGAGCAGAGATTCGAATGATCGGTGCTTCCAAACTGTAGAAGCATTCTTGCTGGATCGTTGCAACCAGTTCGCCACCGAAACCACCAGTAAGCGGAGCTTCATGCAAAATCGCTACCCGGCCAGTCTTTGCAACAGATTCTGCGATGCCATCTATATCAAGTGGATTCAAGGAACGTAGATCAAGGACTTCAACACTGATTCCCTGTTCAGAAAGTTCTTCGGCTGCGCGTTCAGCAACATTCACCGCTGCAGACCAAGCGATCAATGTGATATCTGCACCGGCCCGGGCTACCCGAAGTTTTCCAAGTGGAACTGTGTAACGCTCGTCTGGCACTTCATCTTTAGTTAGGCGATAACCCTTAAGCGGTTCTAAATAAAGAACTGGATCATCTGATTCCATTGCCGCTGCAAGTAAGCCTTTTGCATCGTATGCAGTTGCTGGCGCAACAACTTTTAGACCAGGGGTGTGGGTATAGAAAGCTTCAAACGCATCAGAGTGAAGTTCAGGAGTGCGAACACCACCGCCAAATGGGGAACGAATTACAAGCGGAAGTGCATGCCGACCTTGCGAGCGATAACGCAAGCGCGCGACTTGCTGACCGATTTGGTGAAACGCTTGGTGGCCAAAACCTAGGAACTGTAATTCAATTACTGGACGCAAACCACTCATTGCTAATCCGATACCAGAACCAACAATCACACCTTCAGCAAGAGGCATGTCTACAACACGTTCTTTGCCAAAGCGAGCTTGCAAACCATCTGTTGCTCGGAATACGCCACCGAGTACGCCAACATCTTCACCGATTACAACAACACGATTATCGGCTTCCATCTCTTGGCCAAGGCATTCGCGAATTGCTTCGATCATTGTCTTTTCGCTCATCGGGCATCACCGTTTCGAATTGCCCAATCGCGCTTTTGATCCAGCATGCGTTGTGGTGGTTCGACATACACGTGATCAAACAGAGCATCACTTGTTGCCAGTGGTGTGTTGCGGGCAATTTCCATCGCTGCATCAATTTGAGCTGCGCAACTATCTAGCAATTCTTGTTCTAGGTTTTCATTCCAGATACCACGACTACGTAAGTAATTCTTAATGCGCTCTACTGGATCTTTTTGTTGCCACTTTTCAAGTTCTTGTTGATCGATGTATCGCGTTGGATCATCAGCAGTGTTATGCGCACCAGTTCGGTAAGTTACGGATTCAATCAATGTTGGTCCGCCACCTGCGCGCGCTTTAGCAACAGCTTGTGCAGTTACTTCATGCACTGCAAGTAAATCGTTGCCATCAACCATTACACCTTCAACGCCATAACCAACTGCGCGTTCTGCAAATGAGCGAGCAGCGGTTTGGTTTTCACGTGGTGTCGAAATCGCCCAGCCATTATTTTGTAAAAAGAAAATCACTGGTGCCTTCATGATTCCAGCCAGGTTCAAACTTTCGTGGAAGTCACCTTCCGACGATGCACCATCACCAAAGAATGTGATGACAACTCCATCGCCACCTTGCATCTTCAATCCCCACGCAAGACCGGTTGCTTGTGGAATTTGCGCAGCTAAAGAAATCTGCATTGGCAACATGTTTACATTTGGCGGAATCGTGCCACCTTTTGGATTACCCATGAAATAAAGTGCGAAGTTTTCGATTGGATAGCCGTGACGAATCAGTGCCGGGAATTCGCGATACTGCGGAACGATCCAATCTTTTGCTGGATCAAGCGTTGAAGCTGCACCTACTACTGATGCCTCTTGCCCACGCACTGACGAGAATGTTCCAAAGCGACCTTGGCGTTGCATGCTGGTGGCTTTGTCATCAAAGACTCGAGTCAGCATCATGTAGCGAAGGGCTTCAAGCACCGCTTCATCTGACATTGGAGATTCGCCAGAATCCAAGATTCCAGAATCGGTTAGGCGACTAAATGGAGCAATCGCTTCAAAGTTCGGTAAAAACCGCGATTCGCTCATGATTGCACTCTTCCACGCTGCGCCCAGCATTGGCAAGTGGCAAAACAGGCTTGACTTGGGGACTTTCTGGGCAAAGAATGATTAGTGCATGCACTAATGTATGCAGATTCGCGGGAATCGCTAACGTCATGGGGACTTAAATGATCTACCAAGCCAGAGCTGGACAAGTTGCCTATGGGTACGCAATTGGAATGCTTTGTGCCGAGTGGCACATCCCATTTATTCCCGGTGATTTAAATAACGCAGGAACCTTCCCTTTTCCTGTGCGATACGAATCGGTTGCTGGAGTTTCCGGTGCGGACGTGCTTCGTGGCAATGGCGATAGTTACGCCAAGATCATGGTCGATGCTGCAAAGAAACTTGAAGCTGAAGGTGTCCGCGCAATCACAGGTAACTGTGGCTTCATGGCTACCTTCCAAGAGGAAGTTGCCAGCCAAGTTAACATTCCAGTTTTCTTAACGAGCTTGGTTCAGATTCCGATGTTGCTAAACATGTACGGCAAGGATCACCACATCGCAATCTTGACTGCTAACTCAGCTTCATTAACCGATGAACTGCTTGCTGGTGCTGGCATTGCTGATAGTTCACGCTTGACGGTGCAAGGTATGGAAACCTATTCACATTTCAATGATGTGATCTTGAAGGAACTTGGAACTCTCGACGAGGACAAGATGCGCGCCGAAGCCGTGCAAGCGGCCAAAGATGCAATCAAGCGGGATCCAAAAATTCGGGCATTTATGTTGGAGTGCAGTGACTTGCCGCCGTATAGCAAGGCAATTGAAGCTGCTACTGGCCTGCCAGTATTTGATTGGGCCAATTTCATAACTTATGTATATAACGCAACCGTTCCTCATGACTATCAAGGCATTTGCTGAAAGACTGTCGTTAGTTAAATCACTAGGAGAATCTCGTGCGCACAATTGTTGTTGGCGGTGGCGTAGTCGGAGTTACGACTGCTTACTACTTAGTTAAAGAAGGTCACGAAGTTGTAGTGGTCGACAAGGCATCCAAAGTTGGCGCCGAGGCTACTGCAGTAAACGCCGGATTGATTGCACCTGGACATTGCTTTGCTTGGGCATCACCAGCTGCGCCAAAAATGTTGGTTAAGTCTTTGTTCGGCGAAAAGACTTCGATTCGAGTTAAGCCAACTTTGAACCCGCGTTTTCTTTGGTGGGGTTTACAGTTCATGCGCGAGTGCACATCTGAGCGCGCTGCTATTAATACATTGGCGAAAATGCACTTGTGCGATTACAGCCAAACCAAACTTGATGAGATTGCCTTAGCGGAAGGTATTGACTACCAGGGTGTCGACAAGGGCTTGTTGTACTTGTACCGCGATGCCGCAGAACTTGAACTTGGTATGGGCAAGATGAAGTTGTTAACTGACAACGGTCAAAAACTTGAGCAACTAGACATGAAGGGATTGGCTGCGGTCGATCCAGCTTTTGGCAATGCCACGGTTCAACTGGCTGGCGCAATTCACGCTCCTAATGATGGCAGCGGCAACTCTGAACTTTTCACTCGCAAACTAACCGAACTGTTGATTAGTAAGGGTGTTGAGTTCAAACTCGGCGTTACGGCGAAATCATTTGTTGCTGATGGTGATCGCATCACTGGATTACAAACCGATCAAGGTTTGCTAACTGCAGATAACTACGTACTAGCAATGGGTGTTTGGAGTCCAAAGCTATCTCGCACAGTTGGACAAGACCTTCCGGTTTATCCAGCCAAGGGTTTCTCAATGACTTTCGATCTCAAGGACAAGTCAAAGGCACCTGAACTTGGTGGCGTAGATGAAAAGACTTTGGTTGCCTGGTCACCGATGGGAGATCAACTTCGCATGTCCTCGACTGCACAGTTCTCTGGTTTTGATCGATCACACAAACCAGAAGACTTCGCAGCAATTCGAAGCACAGCAAAAGAGTTGTGGCCAGATGCTGCTGATTGGGATGGCGGTTCGATGACTGCTGGACTACGTCCAATGACTCCAGATGGTCCACCAATTATTGGTAAGGGCAAGAAGCATAAGAACTTGTACTACAACACCGGTCACGGTCACATGGGTTGGACTATGGCAAGTGGTTCAAGTGCTGCAATCGTTGACATCATTGCTGGTCGCACGCCAGAGATTGCCATGGATCCATTCGTTGTTCGTACTTACCGCAAGTAGTTCGGTATGAAAACTGCACTGATTACCGGTGGCGCTAAAGGAATTGGCTTAGCAATCAGCCAAGAGCTAATGCGCGATGGCTGGAACGTAGTCATAACCGGTCGAGATGCCCAAGCAATCGATGCTGCAGTTGCAGGTTTAACAACTGGACCGGGCAAAGCGGTTGGCAAAGTTATGGACGTTCGAGATCGCGCTTCCATTGATGCAGTGCTGGCAGAAGTTCGCAAAGAATTCGATTCACTTGATTCTTTGATTAACTGCGCAGGCGTAATCATTCGCGATGAGTCAGAAGTACTAAGTGAAGCTGACTGGGAAACCGTTATCGATACTGATCTAAGTGGCGTGTTTAGATGCAGCCAAGCTGCCTTTGCAGATCTAGAAAAAGCCAAAGGTGCAACGATCGTTAATGTTGGATCGATAGCTGGCAGCGTTGGTATCGCAGGTCGCGCTGGTTACACCGCTGCC
>JBEION010000182.1:0-2790 GCA_040377565.1 Candidatus Nanopelagicales bacterium
CGTGAGAGATCGCGATGTCCACATTTTCCCAACGCCACGTTGGGGCGGACTAGCCATGTTGGCCGGCCTTGGAGTCGCAATCATTTTGGCCAGTCAATTGCCTTTGATGTCAACCATCTTCAACGACCGTCGCCAGATCTACGCATTAATCATTGGCTGTTTAATCATCGTTGCCTTAGGCGTCATAGATGACAAGTTTGGGTTAGATGCCCCAACAAAACTTGTGGGACAAATCTTGGCTGCCGGAACTATGGCAATGCAGGGTGTGACTTTGGTTTGGTTACCGATTCGCGGAACATTCATTCTTGATCCGACGACTTCGGTATTGCTTACTGTGTTAGTTGTATTAGTAAGTATCAACGCAGTGAACATGGTGGATGGTTTAGACGGCTTAGCTGCCAGCATTGTTTTGGTTGGTGCTGGCGCATTCTTTGCCTACTCTTATTTTCTCTCGGTCGCTAATGGTTATCAGCGTGCGGCGCTTGCAACTTTGGTGTCAGCTTCATTGATTGGAATGTGCGCCGGATTCCTACCGCACAACTGGTATCGAGCTCGAGTGTTTATGGGGGACACCGGATCAATGTTGATTGGGCTATTGATGGCGGCTTCGTCGATCATGCTCACTGGACAAGTTGATCCAGGTGGATTAAGTGGTGGAACATTGCTGCCCGCGTTCTTGCCGATCGTTCTTCCGCTTTCAATTCTGGCTGTTCCGTTACTTGACTTACTGTTGGCAGTAGTCCGAAGAACCCGAAAAGGCCGTTCCCCGTTTGCGCCAGACAAAGAACATTTGCATCACCGACTGCTCAAGTTGGGTCATGGCCAAGAGCGCGCGGTTTTGATCATGACCGCATTTACTGGATTACTTGCCTTTGGCGCAGTAAGTACTGCCTTCGTCCCGGTTTGGGTTACCGGATTAGGGGCAGGCTTAGGTGTGGTCGCACTTGCCAGCTGGGTGCTAAATCCACCTCGCACTAGAACTAGAGCTAGAACCTAAATTGAATGTTAAGTACCGCCCGTAACTAACCGAGAGCTAAATGAGAGACTGATTTTTATGACAAGCCAACGCCTAATTCTTCGAGCAGCCATTCCAACTTTTATAGTTGGCGCATTGGCGACAATCACCGGGTTTATTTCCAGTGGCACCAAGGGCTTAATTGCTGGAGTGTTCGGCACCTTACTTGTCGTGATTTTCTTCACAGCCGGACAACTGGCACTGGATAAGGTCATTCGCACCAATCCAGGGATTGCCACTTCGATGGCCCTATTGCTTTATTTGATCAAAGTCGCAGTCTTATTTGTTTTGCTGCTTCTATTTAAGGACACTGAAGCCTTCGATACCAAGGTATTCGCGGCAACTATTGTTTCCTGCACAATCGTTTGGCTAGTTGCAGAAACCTGGGCATTTGCCACAGCAAAAGTCCTTTATGTGGAGCCTGGATCCGGTCCCGATATTCGTCCGGTAGATACCTCCCAGCCAAAAGATTTGTGACCTTGTGAAATTAATCGCAAAGTCAGGGGTCAGTTCAGCACCCCTGGAAATACCTGATAATCTGGCGGAGCAATGAAGGAAGACGGAGCTGAATTCCCCAACAGCAACGACAACCGCGAAACATCAGACATGGCCTGGCGTTCAGTTAGTAACTTAACTGCCGGGTTATTGCTGTATGGCGGACTTGGTTGGTTTCTTGGACAAAAGTTCGGTCACCAAAACGCTTTCATAGCCGCTGGATCGATTCTTGGAATTGGCTTAGCGCTTTACCTCACCTACGCACGCGTTTCGGCAATGGATCGAAACACCACTACGAGTGACCGGAGGAAAGACCAGCAATGAGTGTAGTTAAGTTAAGCGGTGACAGTTCCTGTCCCGTAACACCACACCTGAATTCAGGTTGCGGTTTTCCTGCACCAAATGCTGAAATCTTTTTCCTTGAGCCGTACACAACATTGAACATCTTTGGCATGGACTTTGTAATTGGTAAAACTTCAATTCTTGCTGCCTTAGTTTCCTTGATCGTGGCAACGTTTTTCTTAGCTGCCTCCCGCCCACGCAAAATGGTGCCAGGCAAGCTGCAGTCTCTAGGGGAACAGGCTTACTTGTTTGTTCGCGACCAAATTGCTCGTGAAGTAATTGGCAAGGACGGCGATCGTTTCGTACCGTTCTTGGGTTCACTTTTCTTCTTTGTTTGGATTTCAAACTTGATGGGTGTTATCCCTGGCGCACAATTCCCAATCATGTCCAGCTTGGCTTTTCCGGTTTCGCTGACTCTGATGGTTTACGCCACTTACATGTACATCGGCATGAAGCATCAAGGACCAATCAAATTCTTTACCAGCGCAATGTTCCCACCAGGTGTGCCAAAGGCAATGTATGTACTTCTTGCGCCACTTGAACTGCTGCAACTCGTTGTCACTCGCCCTGTTACTCAGGCGATTCGTTTGTTTGCAAACATGTTTGCGGGTCACTTACTTCTAACAACATTCACATTGGCTGCTTACTACTTGCTTTCCCCATCCATCATCGGAGTCCTGGGCTCAGTTACTTCATTCGGCGTTACCGTAGTCCTCACTGGATTTGAAATGTTTATTCAAGGTCTACAGGCATTCATCTTCACACTCTTGACTGCTGTTTACATTGGTGGATCGTTACACGCAGAACATTAAGATTTTTCAATTGAGCAATCGATTGAAACTTGCAAGACAGAAAGTAAACCTGAGTTACTGGACAAGCCAGTAACTCTCGACAGAAGGAATAAGTTATGTCAGTGCTAGCAGAAGTAACCGGCTCGA
>JBEION010000244.1:0-2134 GCA_040377565.1 Candidatus Nanopelagicales bacterium
CAGAACGGATCGCTGCTGAGCATGCGGTTTTGGCCCGGCGCGTGCAACGAATGACTGGTGAACTAACTACTGCTGCAACTACTCGCATGGAAGATACACTTCCTTGGTTCGTGGCACTTCCGGCAAATGAACGAGCCTCAGTAAGCCTGGTGGCGCAAAGCGGCATTACAAACTTTGTCGAGTGGTTTTCTGCTGGACTTGAATCAAAAGATCATGTTGGTGACATCTTCTCTAGTGCTCCCCGCGAACTTGCTCGCGCGTTAACTCTGCAGCAGACCGTTGAGTTAGTTAGAACTTCAATGGCAGTTGTGGAAGAGATGGTTGAGCAAATTGCTGGAGCTAATGAGTATCGCCAGTCTTACCTTCGTGAATCATTGCTTCGTTACTCCAGCGAAATTGCATTTGCTGCGGCAGAGTTTTACGCCCGCGCTGCCGAGAACCGTGGTGCTTGGGATGCCAGACTTCAAGATTTAGTACTTGATGCAATCTTGGCTGGAAGTTCTGATGATGCGTTACTTGCCAGAGCTGCTGCTGCCGGGTGGGACGTTAACAAACATGTGCTGGCAATTGTCGGTCCAGTTCCGTCGAATCAAATTGCAATCGAAGTTCACATGGAGCAAATCCGCCGGACTGCCAAGTCTGCAAAATTAGATGTGATGGTTGGCGTGCATAACGATCGCATGATCACAATCATCGGTGGTGTCTCTGAATCTGATAATCCAGAAATAGTTGCCAAGCCATTTGTTGGCCACTTCGGTGCTGGCACAGTTGTAACGGGACCAATTGTTTCAACTTTGCAAGAAGCGCACAGCTCAGCTCTTGATGCCTTGTCAGGTTTTCGAGCCTTAGGTTTTGTTTCCACAAGCCCACGACTAGTTGCCTCTGATGACATGATCTCGGCGCGCGTGATTGCTGGCGACGCGGCAGCAATTGACCCAGTCGTTGCTAAATTACGACAGGACTTAAGCGGCGATGTGCGCCAAACTCTGGCCTGCTACCTAGAGGTTGCCCCAACGATTGAAGGCTGCGCTCGGGCCCTTTTCGTCCACGTAAACACAGTCCGGTATCGCTTGCGCCGAGTTCTGGAAGCCACTGGTTTAGACCCATTTGAGCCAACTGATGCCTTAACCCTGCGAATTGCCCTCATGATTGAGCGAAATAGCCCTGAATTGTAGGTTACCTACAAAAAATAGCCCTAGAATTTAGTGGATCGTCATCAGATTTAGCGGTTGCCTATACGAGAGACTATACGAGTGCTTGCAGTAGTTGCCCCAGGTCAAGGTTCCCAGATCCCCGGCTTTTTAACCCCGTGGTTAGAACTCCCTAATTTCGAAGATCGTATGAAGTGGCTGGGAACAGTTGCTGGCATCGATCTAATTGCCCATGGCACCACAAGTGATGAAGACACCATTCGCGATACCGCTGTAGCTCAACCCCTAATCGTTAGTGCTGGCATGGTTTCCTTGCTTAGCCTGTTTCCTCATCCTGGTGAGGCTTACGCAAAGGTCGCTGTTGGCGCCGGACATAGCGTTGGCGAAATCACTGCAGCTGCTGCAGCAAACGTTATCTCTGCTGAACAAGCCATGGTGTTGGTTCGCGAGCGCGGCAATGCAATGGCTGCTGCTTCAGCGGTAACACCAACCGGAATGTCGGCAGTACTTGGTGGCGATCGCGACGAAGTGATTGCCAAGCTTGCTCAGCATGGTCTAACTGCCGCTAATGAAAATGGCGCGGGACAAATCGTTGCTGCAGGCACGTTAGAACAACTTGCAGCCCTTGAAACTGATCCTCCAGCTGGCGCGCGAGTTCGCCCACTTTCAGTTGCTGGCGCATTCCATACCAAGCACATGGCTCCAGCTGTTGGCGTACTTGCGCAACATGCAAAAGCTATTTCAACTCACGATGCTCGCAGTCGCCTACTTTCAAACGCTGACGGCACTGTTGTGCAAGACGGCCGCGAAGTTCTAAAACGTTTGGTAACTCAAGTAAGTAATCCAGTGCGTTGGGATCTTTGTATGCAAACCATGCTTGATCTAGGTATCACTGGCTTGATTGAACTTCCACCTGCTGGGACTCTTGTTGGTCTGGCTAAGCGCGCAATGCCTGGCGTTGAATGTGTTTCGCTTAAGACGCC
>JBEION010000095.1:0-4204 GCA_040377565.1 Candidatus Nanopelagicales bacterium
CCACGAGTTCCATACGAACCTAGGAAGGAAAGATCCTTGCGAAGTTTTGCGCTAGACACACCACTGGCCTCGGCCAACTCTTCGGACGAGACCAGGAGAACTCCACGCGCAGTTAGTGAAAGCAGGCTGCGGTGATACATCGGAAGACGACTAACGGTCGCGTCAGGGATAACACCACGAGCACTCACGTGCGAGTTCGGTGTCTGCGACAGCGACATTAAAACCATCCTTTTTGTGACCGTATGGCGATCAGGTTATGCGCCTTTTCGCTTTGTGCAAAATTGGCGTTAATACCCTAGATCGTGCTAGGGAAATCAAGGATTTTTGATGTTACAAACGTGACTGATGTGACTTGACTAAGTGGTGAAAATTAGTTGGTTTTTTTAGTTAACGCAGCACGAAGTCGCACTTCGTCTACTCGCCACTTGTCATGAATTTTTCCGTCAATCATCGTGACTGGGATTGATTCAAAATACTGATCTGCCAGTTGGGGGTCTTCCAGAATTGATTGTTCACTCCAAGTTTCACCAAGTTCCTCGCACACTTTGGCGATTATTAACCTGGCGTTTTCGCATAAATGGCAATCTGGTTTTCCAATGAGTACAACACGTGGTTCCATTTTTTTGCTCCCATCGGTCTGTAACCAGTGTGGCACATTGCATTCGCAGTACCCTATAAACATGGGTTCAAATTCAGCTGGAATGCCTATCAATGAAGCCATTCCGGAACCCCAAAAAATTGGTGCGTTCTTTGATATCGATAACACCATCATGCGCGGTGCCAGCATCTATCACTTGGCTCGAGGATTGTTTGCCCGCAAGATCTTGAGCGCCACCGACCTAGCTAACTTTGCAATTGCGCAAGGAAAGTTTCTGACTTACGGTTCCGAAAATCTTTCCGACATGGCCCGCATTACCGAGAATGCGCTTTCATTTGTAACCGGCCGAACCGTCGAAGAAGTCATTGGATTGTCCGAAGAAATTTATGACGAAATTATGGCTGACAAAGTTTGGCCAGGAACCGTGCAATTGGCTCACACGCACCGAGCAGCTGGGCACCAGGTTTGGTTAGTCTCGGCAGCGCCAATTGAGCTAGCCAACATCATCGCCACCAGACTCGGCTTGAGCGGCGCCATCGCGACTGTCAGCGAAGTTGAAAATGGGGTCTACACAGGTCGCCTAAAAAATCCTCCGATGCATGGCGAGCAAAAAGCCATCGCCGTTGCAAAGTTAGCCAGCGAACATGGTTTGGATTTAGTTCATAGTTTTGCGTATTCCGATTCCAGCAATGACATTCCACTTTTGGAAAGCGTTGGGAACCCAACTGCAATAAATCCAGATTCGTCGCTACGAAGTCATGCCATCGAAAATGGCTGGCCGGTTCATGATTTCCGCAGACAGCGGTTAGTTAAGCGATATGGCGTACCTGCGGGTGCAACAGCCATTGCATTAGTAGGCGCGGGTGCCGGGATAGCAATTGCTGCCACCCGACGCTCCCGCGCCTGAAGTTTTTGAAGGGGTTTACTTACCCTTATTGCGACGCTGTGAACGCGTCTTCTTAAGCATTTTGCGATGCTTCTTCTTGGCCATGCGCTTGCGGCGCTTCTTGATCACCGAGCCCATTTGGACCACCTTTACTTATGTTGTTTTACTGAGTCTACGTGCTTGCTTTAGTGAACTTGCTTTAGGACTGGATTGCTCCAGTTACCCAACTAATTAACCTGCTTCTACAAATGATTCTTGTAGGTAAGTGTGGACAGCTTGTTCTGGAATTCGAAATGATCTTCCAACCTGAACTGCTGGTAGTTCACCGTTATGCACTAAGCGATAGACAGTCATTTTTGAAACTCGCATTGCAGTTGCAACTTCAGCAACTGTTAAGAAGCGAACTTCTCCGAGCGGACGTTCATTTGATGCACCCATAGGTCACCGAAACCATTCTGTGTGGGCTAAGCACCGGCTTCCCCTCCGGGCTGAACGTCACACTCATTCGTAGATGCTTACATTAGTGGCGAATGGGACGTAAGTGAAAGTCGGTTCAGAAAGTAACTTAAATTACACGTGTGTAATTTGGAACTGGCTATTGCTGTCCTAGTTCACGGGAACGATCTCTAGCCGCTTCCATCGCACTCAAAAACGCAGCACGAACTTTAAAGTCATCAAACTGTCGCAATGCTGCAACCGTAGTGCCACCAGGCGAAGTAACTTGTTCGCGCAAAACCGTTGGATGTTCGTTAGTTTCCCGAAGCATGGTTGCTGCGCCATAGACGGTTTGCAAGACCAACTCGTTGGCCACATCGCGGGGCAGACCAAGCATTACCCCACCCTCGATCATGGCCTCTACAACGTAAAAGATGTAGGCCGGGCCAGAACCTGAGATTGCAGTTACTGCATCTTGATACTTCTCAGGAACTCGGACAACTTGGCCAACGCTTCGAAGCAAAGTTTCAACTGTTAATAAATGTTCCTCGGTACTGTTCGTACCCGAGCTGATCGCAGCCATACCTTGATCAACCAAAGCTGGGGTGTTTGGCATAACGCGAATAACTGGTGTTTGGGTGGGCAGTAAATCTTCCATGAAGCTGGTCGTGATTCCAGCAGCGAGTGAGACAACTAAAGTTCCAGGCCTTAGCGAGTCTTTGATTTCATCCAAAACAATCGCCATATCTTGCGGCTTCACTACTAAAACAACGGTGTCAGCCTTAGCGGAAACTTCTTGATTTGTTCCATTTGCTACGCCGTGCTCTTTAGTAACTTCAGCCGATCTTTCTATTCGACGATCCGCGATTAGAAGTTCAGATTTTGGAACTCCAGCTCTTAGTAGGCCCGATAACAAGGTCTCCCCCATTACGCCAGCCCCAATGATGGCAGTAGTCATAACTTAAGTCCTAACCCTTGGAAACCAAGGAACGCAAGAAGAGTGAAAGGTTAGATGGCTTCTCTGCCATCCGGCGCATTAGGTATGGGTACCACTGATCGCCATAGGGAACATAAACCCGAACTTTATGACCCAGTTCAGCCAACCGAACTTGTTCGTCTGGGCGGACGCCAAGCAGCATCTGGAACTCGAAGGTTTCCTTACTGCGACCACTTCGAAGGGCCAAAGCTTGGCCAATCTGGATTAGGCGTGGGTCATGCGTTGCCAACATTGGGTAAGCATCGGATTCGATCAAAGTACGCATACTGCGAACGTATGCCTTATCAATTTCACCGCGATCTACAAATGCTACGTCGGCAGCTTCGGCGTATGCACCCTTGCAAAGACGGATGCGGGAGTCGTTGTAAGAGTAGGCAGCAACGTCATCTTCAGTTCGATGAAGTTGTGCTTGAAGTACGCCACCAGTAGTTGGGAATTCTTTGCGTACTTCAGTCAAGATCCGCAGAGTTGAATCAATTGTTGTGTGATCTTCCATGTCAAAGGTGACGGTGGTGCCAACTTGCTTTGCGATGGAACAAATCTCAAGAGCATTTTCTAGTGCGATGCTTTCGCCGCTGTCGCCAAGTGCCTGCCCAACGGCCGAAAGCTTTACCGAAACTTCAGCGCTATCGGAAAGTCCGGCAGCAGATAATGCGCGAAGCACATCTTTGTAATCAGCAACTGTCGTATCAGCTGCTGCGCGATCCAAAGTGTCTTCGCCCAGACGATCAACAGTTGCCAGCAGTCCTAGATCATGCAGATTCTGAACCGTCGCAACTACATCAGCTGTGGTGGTGCCTGCCACAAATCGATTTACTACGCCACGGCTCAATGGTGATGTTGAAACAAGGTGCTCCAACTTTTCACTGCGTGATGCGGAAACTAATAATTCGCGAAGCATGGCTCTCCCACCTATGGCGATCCAAGTAATGGATCTAGCCCTTACTTTACGCGGTTATCGGACTACTCAGCATCGTCAGGGAACCAGTCCAAGCGGCGCAGGATGATTCCTTCACGAAGTGCCCACGGGCAAATTTCTAAGGTGTCCAGTTTCAAAAACTCCATGGCTTCTTGCGCCACAATTGCACCTGCCAACAGCTGTTCGGCTCTGCCAACTGAGATGCCTGGCAATTGAGCTCGTTGGGAATAATTCATTTCCGAAATTCTTGGTACCCAATCATTCAAATCTTCTAGCGATAATTCACGCTGTACTCGCTGGCCTTCACTTGATGGAGCTGCGCCACCAAGGCGTGCAAGTTGTCTAAATGTTTTACTCGTAGCCACGGCA
>JBEION010000156.1:0-3152 GCA_040377565.1 Candidatus Nanopelagicales bacterium
CCTTGGTTGAAAGATCAGAATCAGCCAGCGCGCGGTTCATGGCAAGAATTACGCCACGACCTTCTGGTTCTGGCTGGGCAATGTGATGAGCGTCAGCTGCGATACCTTGACCGCCGTAAGTTGCATAGATCTTTGCGCCACGGGCTTTTGCAAACTCTTCAGATTCCAAAACGATGATTGCTGCGCCTTCAGCCATTACGAAACCATCGCGATCGCGATCAAATGGTCGTGATGCGCCAGCAGCATTTTCATGCAAAGTAGATAGTGCTCGCATTGCTGCAAACGCAGCAATTGTTAGCGGGTGAATACAGCCTTCAGTTCCACCACAGATAACAACATCAGCACGACCGGTGCGAATCATCTCGGCGCCGTAGCCGATTGCTTCTGCGCCAGAGGCACATGCTGAAACTGGGGTGTGAACGCCAGCCATTGCACCGATCTCAAGACCAATTACTGCAGCTGGACCGTTAGGCATCAACATCGGAACGGTCATAGGAGAGACACGGGATGCACCACGTTCACGCAGCACGTCGTATTGCTCCATAAGTGAAATTGCACCACCAACACCAGAGCCAACTGCAACACCTAATCGAGCTTGTTCGACTTCAGGTGCACCAGCATCAGCCCAAGCTTCGGGGGAGCCAACTGGTCGTGGTGGGTTAGTCATAGCAATAAGTGCTTCTTAGTTCCTGAACTCATAGAGTGGTCATCATGGATCGAATGCAGGAACTGCAGGCAAATTTGCAGGACGTTGAGCGCGAAATTTCGCAGGCTTGCGTGGCTGCAAATCGAAATCGGGAAGACGTAACTTTAATAGCCGTAACCAAAACTTGGCCAGCTAGCGATGTTGACTTGTTGGCACAACTTGGCATTACAGATGTTGGTGAGAACCGAGATCAAGAAGCTAAACCTAAACACGATGAAGTTGCTGCAAAGAATTTAACTTGGCATGCAATTGGTCAACTGCAAACCAATAAAGCCAAAAGCGTGGCTGCTTGGGCCGATGTCGTACACAGCGTTGATCGAATTGATCTGGTTACTGCGTTGACCAAGGCAGTCGTTGCCAGGGAAGCGCCTCTTGGGGTTTTGATTCAAGCAAACCTTGACCCGGCACCAACTGAGAATCGTGGTGGCGCGCTTCCTTCCGAATTAATGAGTCTGGCCGAGATGATTTCCAACAGCGAAGGCCTGCACCTTCAAGGCGTAATGGGAGTGGCACCACTTGCTGGAGATGATGACATGGCATTTGCCAGATTGCAGGACTTCGCAAGCCAGATCCAAAGCTCCTTCCCCGAGGCAAATTGGATCTCGGCGGGCATGAGTGGCGACTTCGCAACTGCCTTGAAATATGGCGCGACACACCTACGAATAGGCTCATCGATCCTCGGAAATCGGGCTTTTCAAGGGTAAGTTCGTATTACTTACCCCTGCAAGGAGCGAACCAAATGGCTAACGCAATGCGAAAAATGGCTGAATACCTCGGCCTTGTCGATGGCGGCGAATACAACGACGAATTTGGCACATATGCCGATACCGATCTTCAGGGATATGACGATCAAGCTCCATTGCGTCCGGTAGCTTCAAACTCTTCTTATGACCACGTAAGCGAGCACACCCAGACTTCTTACGCAGCCCCAGTTCGCACCGCAGCACCACTTGCGGATGTTTACCGCATCACAACTTTGCACCCAATCACTTACAACGACGCTCGTCGCATTGGTGAAGAGTTCCGTTCCGGTACTCCAGTAATCATGAACTTAAGTGACATGGACGAAGCAGATGCCCGTCGCATTGTTGATTTCTCTGCAGGTCTTGCATTTGGATTACATGGCAGCATTGAAAAGGTAACAAAGGGCGTATTTCTTTTGTCGCCAGCAAACGTTGACATTGGCGCTGCTGCTCGTGCTCAGCTGCGCGAAGATCCATTCTTTAACCAGAGCTAATTCCTTTTATCGTGTCATCAATTGCCGCAATAATTTCTTCGCTCTTAAATCTTTATGTCTTGATTTTGATAGCCAGACTTGTTCTAGAATATGTGGCTATTTTTGCCAGAGATTGGCGTCCTAAGGGTCCGCTGTTATTGCTCTCGGAAACAGTTTTCACGCTAACTGACCCACCACTAAAAGCCATTCGCAAAGTGGTGCCAAGTGTGCGACTGGGTAGCGTTTCATTAGACCTTTCGTTCATCATTTTGTTAATCGCAATCTCTATTACTCGTGGGCTCTTAGCTTCGGTTTAAGGCTATAAATGTCCGATTTCAGGACCTAGCAATAACCCTTAGAAACCTAAGAAACATAGGCTCGGGTTTCACTTTCTGCGGATTTATCCCTAATCTAGAGGACACGGGGTTAGAGGTTTTCTCAATAATCACGGACATTATTCAAGACGGAAGGTTTTCATTATGGCTTTGACGCCTGAAGACGTGCGCAACAAGCAGTTCACTACAGTTCGATTTAAAGAAGGTTATGACCTTGATGAGGTTGATAACTTCCTTGACGAAATCGAAGAGTCACTAGCTGCAGTAACACGTGAAGCAGAAGACCTACGTGCAACCGCCAAGGGTGAAGTGCCGGAGTCAATCCGTGAAGAGATTCGTTCACTTGGTGACGAGAACGCTCGACTAAAGAGCGAACTTGATCAGTCCGCTAAAGCTCTTGAAGATTCAGATGCTCGCGTTGTTGTTTCTTCTGACAGTGCAGCAAGCGACGAAGCACTTAAGACTTCTCAGGCTCGCGTTAATGAACTTGAATCAGAACTTTCATCCGCTCGCGAAGAACTTGCTGCCAGCCTGGCTGCAGTCACCGAGCTAAAAGAGCAGCTTGCTACTTCCCAGTCCGAAGGTGTGGCAGCAGCAGCGACAGCAGCAGCAACGTCATCACCAGCCGAACAAGGTGTCGCATCAGTTCGTATTCTCGAATTGGCTCAGCGCACTGCAGATGAAGCAGTAGCCTCAGCTCGCATTGAATCTGAGCAACTACTTTCTGCTGCAAAGTCCACATCGGATGAACTTGTAACTGAGGCAAAGGCCAACGTTGCAAACATCACTCGTGAGTTTGAATCACAGCGGGTAGCAATGGAACGTCGCGTCGAAGAGCTTCGTGCTTACGAACGCGAATACCGTGGCCGTCTACGTAGCTACCTAGAGGGACAGC
>JBEION010000291.1:0-1529 GCA_040377565.1 Candidatus Nanopelagicales bacterium
AAACGTTTTCATTTCGTGAATGAGCTAAACCAGGATCCCCTGGACCAAGGTTTACTGCTGGCACTCCCATTGCGGAGAATCTTGCGACATCAGTCCAACCAAACTTCGGTGCAACTTTTCCACCAACTCGTGAGACTAAATCAGCAAGCGCTGGGCGATCTAGTCCTGGCATCGCGCCCGGTGCGTTATCGACAAACTCAACAAGGAACCCATCAAAAACTTCTCGGATGTGCGCTTCGGCTTGAGCCCCAGTAGTGCTTGGTGCATATCGATAGTTAACTTCAACGGTTGCCGAATCTGGGATCACGTTTCCGGCTATCCCGCCAGAAACTTGCACTGCGTTTAGACCCTCACGGTACTCAAGACCGTCGATCAATACTTTTGCCGGAACGTAGGAATTAAGTCTGGCCAAAATGTCGCCCAAATTGTGAATCGCATTGTCCCCTAGCCAAGAACGCGCACTATGAGCCCGAGTGCCCGCCGTGGAAACTTTTGCTCGAAGTGTGCCTTGGCAACCAGCTTCAATGTTGGCATTGGAAGGCTCTAGTAAAACTGCGATGTCGGCTGCCAGCCATTCTGGATGTTCAGCAGCAATCAGGGTCAAGCCATTTCGCTCGCTATCGACTTCTTCACATTCATAAAAAATGTAGGTGACATCAAACTGTGGATTCTCGATAGTTACAGCCGCTCGCAGTGCTACGGCCACGCCACCCTTCATGTCGCATGAGCCAAGGCCGAAAACTACATCATTAGGAACAACCGTGCCATCACTTGGCAGGCCACTGCCGCCGGAGACAAAAACTGCGGCTTCGTTGTCAGCTACTGGGACGGTGTCGATATGGCCTGCAACTATGACTCGGGAGGCCTTGCCCAGGTTAGTTTTAGCGACAACTGAGTTCTTGAAACGGTGAACTTCCAACCAATCGCATTTGCTTAATTCGACGAAAATGGCGTTTGCTAATGCGGCTTCATTGCCAGAAACGCTTGGAATATTGACCAGATCGGTAGTCAGCGCGACGATGTCGGCGTGCGGGTTTAACGCAACTATGTCCACACGACTACGGTAGTCCTGTAATGGTTTTTTCACTACTTAAGACCCCTATTTTCAAGGATTGACATGAGCCAGAGTCAAATTGCAACTGCCACCGGATTAGCCACGTACGCGGCTGACGTGCTACTTGATGTTTGGTATCCGCAACCAGCTCTCGGCGACAAAGCAGCTCACGTTACTGGTCTAGAACGAGGAATCGATACTGATGCATTGCGCGGAGTTCGAGTTGAAGTAATTACCACCACTTCGGATTTGGCTGCTGCTCCTAAAGACGCCGCTGATGCATACTTGCGTCTGCATTTACTTTCGCACCGATTGATGGCTCCGCGAACTATAAATCTTGATGGGTTATTTGGATTGCTTACCAATGTTGCCTGGACCTCTCTTGGTCCAGTAGCAGTTGAGAATGTTACTCAAGTGGCCATAAATGCTCGAGCCAAAGGTATTCAGTTAAACGTTTTTGGCTTGGATAAGTTTC
>JBEION010000044.1:0-6550 GCA_040377565.1 Candidatus Nanopelagicales bacterium
TGTTGAATTCGTTCGTAAGTTAAAAGCTGACAAGGGAATTAGCATCTTGCTGATCGAGCATGACATGAGCGTTGTTATGCAGGTTTCAGAACGCATTACGGTTCTTGATCAAGGACAAAAGATTGCTGAAGGTTCGCCGGCAGAAATCAAGTCAAACCCACGTGTAATCGAAGCCTACTTAGGCAAGAGCGGATCGGAGGCGAGCAAGTAATGGCACGTTTAAACACTCCCGTAATGCTCAAGATCAACGACATAACTGTCGGTTATGGTGCGATCACCGCAGTCAAAGGTCTAACTCTTGAAGTTCGTGAAGGCGAGATCGTTTCACTTATTGGTTCGAACGGTGCTGGTAAGTCAACAACGCTTCGCACCGTAAGTGGTCTACTGAAGCCAAAGACTGGAAGTATCGAGTTTCTGGGCGAGAAGATTGATGGAATCGCAGGTCACGAAATTGTGGCTAAGGGTATTTGTCACTCACCAGAAGGTCGACGCATCTTCCCAAAGATGACAGTGGACGAGAATCTTGACCTTGGAGCATTCCTTCGTAAAGACTCCGCTGCGATCAAGGAAACTCGCGACCATGTTCTCGAGCTGTTCCCGCGCCTACAGGAGCGAATCAACCAAAAGGCGGGCACTATGTCCGGTGGTGAGCAGCAGATGCTTGCGGTTGGTCGCGCTTTGATGGGTAATCCAAAGCTACTTATCTTGGACGAACCTTCAATGGGTCTAGCTCCAGTTTTGGTGGATCTAATCTTCGAAACCATCGAACAGATTCGCAAGTCTGGCGTAACCATTCTTTTGGTTGAACAGAACGCACTTGCTGCGTTACGTATCGCAGATTATGCCTACGTACTTGAATCAGGTCACCTAAAGCTTGAGGGTGACGGATCTAAGCTTGCTGACGATCCAGCAATCGCACAGGCTTACCTAGGCGGTTAATTAGTTCACATAAAAAAGGACCCTGCAGTTTGCAGGGTCCTTTTTTGTTGAGGTTCAACTAGGCAACAAGCGCCACGAGTAGGGGAGCAATCACAAGAGCTGGCAACATGTTGCCAACTGGGATTTGTCGGATGTTAAGAAGTCGAAGTGAAATACCTAGAATCAATAATCCACCTGTTGCAGTAAGCATTAAGACTTGAACTTCAGACATGAAGTTGCCAAGTGCGTAACCAAGGGCAGTCAAGCTTCCCTGAAACACCAAAATTGTTAGGGCCGATGCGGCGACGCCCCAACCAAAAACGGATGCAAATGCAATAGACGCAAAGAAGTCCAAAGTTGATTTCAGAACCAGGATTTCATTGCCGCCGCCTAAACCATCTGTGATTGGCCCTAGAACTGACATGGCTCCAACGCAAAACAACAGGGACGCAGCAACGAAACCTTCAGTGAATCTAGAAGAACCGTCATTGGAGAATCTAGCCTTGAGGCGATCCCCAGCACGTTCGAGCCGTTCTTCGATCTGCATTGCGGTTCCCAGCATTCCACCAACGACAATGCTTGCTAGAACTATCAAGACTGGCCAACCAGCGCCAAGAGTTTCACTTAGCAGCGGATCAGTAATTGAAGCGCAAGTCAGAACTGCAATCATTCCAGTTACTAATCCAAGTCCGTCCGTGACTACATCACGAATCTTTTCGGTTAGCCGGTGCGCAATAAAGACACCCAAGGTGGAGCCAATCAATACTGCAATGATGTTGATAACCGTGCCAGACCCAATAAACATGGAATTACTCTCTCATAAAGCGATTAGGTACTAAGCAAGATCGCGAAGTAGACAAGTTAAGCGTGCAGTACAGATCCGCTTATCTCGTTCATCAGTAATAACGATTTCGTACACTGCAATAGTGCGACCAAGACTCAATGGGGTAGCAGTTCCGGTTACTTGACCACTGGTTGCACTGCGGTGATGGGTTCCGTTGATATCTATCCCAACCACACTTCTAGTTGGTCCCGCATGTAGGTGTGCGCCAACTGATCCGAGAGTCTCAGCCAGGGCCATAGAAGCACCACCATTAAGCAGCCCAAATGGCTGAGTGTTTCCTTCAACAGGCATGTGCCCAACCACCTTGTTGGCGGTAGCGAAACTGACGGTTATTCCCATTCTTTCGGCCATAGCTCCAACTGCGACGTCGCTTGCTTGGTTCTCTTGGTTGGAACTCATAGGTACCCCTCTAGGATCAATACGTGGCTGATACATCTAAGTTTCTCATTTTGGACGGTCACTCGCTTGCCTATCGAGCGTTTCATGGCCTGCCTGTCGAAAACTTTGCCACCAGCTCAGGCCAGCACACTAATGCGGTTTACGGATTTGTGTCGATGTTGGTCAATGTTCTCAAGGATCAAAAACCTTCACATCTAGTAGTCGCCTTTGACGTTTCTAGACAAACCTTCCGAAGCGAAAGATATCCGGATTACAAAGCCACCAGAGCGAAGTCGCCACCTGAATTCAAAGGTCAAGTCGAACTGATCAAGCAGGTCCTGGAATCTCTCAACATTTCAGTGGTGACAGCAGACGGATTCGAAGCCGATGACATTCTGGCCACCTTAGCCAAGAGCTGTGATTTCCCAGTACAGATTGTCAGTGGCGATCGTGACTCATTCCAACTCATTGATGAACGAGTAACCATTCTTTATCCGCGCAAAGGAATGTCGGATTTAGTGCACATGACACCAGATGCGGTATTTGAAAAGTACGGCGTCACGCCAAAGCAATATCGATCGTTAGCAGCCCTGGTGGGTGAAAGTAGTGACAACCTGCCAGGCGTTCCAGGTGTTGGCCCTAAGACCGCCGCCAAATGGATTGCCGAATTTGGCGAACTCGAAAAGATTCTTGCAGTTGCTGATTCCATCGGTGGCAAAGTTGGTGAGGCGCTGCGTGCGAACCTCGACCAAGTCCAACTGAACTATGAACTCAATCGCCTGGTAGAGGATGCACCGGTCGAGCGTGCCATTGAAACTTATGCAAAGCGCGAATATGACGCTAGCGTGGTGCATGCCACGCTTGACGCACTGGAATTTTCCGCCCTGCGTCCTAGGTTGTTTGCAGCTTGGCCAAGTGGAAATGAATCTGGCCCAGCTACGGTAAGCACCAAGGCAGCAAGCTCGGAAAGTTCAAAGTCAACCAAAGAGCCAACTAAAGCAGGCAAAGATGTGAAACCGTCTGATGCTGGTAGCGAAGGATTCGAAGTTGTCACCAAAAAAGTGACTGAGTCTGAGTTAGGCAAATGGCTTAAGGCAGCTGGATCACCAGTAGCGGTTGCGACAACGGGACATTGGGGTAGTGGATCAGGACACATTGAAGCGCTTGCGTTCGTAAATAGTTCCGGTGAGTCAGTTTGGTGCGCCGCAGCCGACGGCGGCGAGACACTGGCCAACTGGCTGGCTAGTTCGGCAGAGAAAATCTTGCACGATGCCAAGGGGTCAATGCTGGCGTTCAATGCAATGGGAACCCCACTTAACGGCGTTGCGTTCGACACTGCCATCGCCTCGTATTTAGTGTCACCTGGTGGCAGAAACTTTGAGTTAGCTGATTTAGTTATGCGCTACCTGGGAAAGTCACTTGATACTGATTCATCCGAATCAAGCGCACAACTCTCACTAGATTCTTCACTTGAAATTTCCGGAGAGGCTTTAACTAAGGCGGCTCGAGCGACTTTGGACTTGAGTGAATTTCTGAAACTTGAATTGCAAAAGCGTGGCGGCGAGAGCCTCTTCCACCAAGTAGAAATGCCGTTAGTTCCATTGTTAGCTGAAATGGAAGCTTATGGAATTGCAGTTGATGTTAAAGCGCTCAAGAAGTTAGAAGCCAGTTTTGAGGCTGATGCTGCGCAGGCCGTAAAGCAGGCACACGATTCAGTTGGCCATGAATTCAATCTAGGTTCACCTAAGCAACTGCAAGAAGTTCTTTTTGAAGAGCGTGGACTGCCAAAGACCAAAAAGATCAAGACCGGTTACACAACTGATGCAGAATCGCTGCTTGGACTATTGGCAAAGTTTCCAGATGATGAGTTGCTTACGGCGCTGCTTCGATATCGCGAAGTGATCAAACTCAAGCAAACTGTTACTGGATTGCTCGCTGCAGTTCAATCCGATAATCGAATTCACACCAGCTTTAATCAAATGGTTGCAGCAACTGGTCGACTATCCAGTACGGAACCTAATCTGCAAAACATTCCAATTCGTACTAACGAAGGGTTTGCGATTCGCGGCACGTTGGTGGTTGGTAAAGATTTCGAAACGCTGCTTACGGCTGACTACAGCCAAATTGAATTGCGTGTTATGGCACACCTATCAAACGATCCAGGTTTGATTGCAGCGCTAAAGACTGGCGAAGATTTACACACCACTGTTGGCTCTCAGGTGTTCGGAGTTCCGCCCGAGAAAGTTGATGCCGACATGCGTCGCCAGATTAAGGCCATGTCTTACGGATTGGCATATGGCTTATCTGCGTATGGTCTAGCCCAGCAGTTAAGTATTAGCAATGATCAAGCGAAGTCACTTATGAATACTTACTTTGAAAGATTCGGAGGCGTACGCGATTACTTAGCTAACGTCGTGGTTGAAGCCCGAAAGCTGGGATACACCGAATCGATAATGGGGCGTCGCCGCTATCTTCCAGATTTGAATAGTGACAACCGACAGTTACGAGAAATGGCAGAGCGCATGGCGCTGAACGCTCCTATCCAAGGGTCGGCTGCTGACTTAGTAAAGGTTGCGATGCTTCAGGTTGATGTTGCACTTAAATCTGCTGGCGTTAAATCAAGGCTGTTGCTTCAGGTTCATGACGAATTGGTTATTGAAGTAGCAAAGGGCGAACTTGAGCAAGTCACTCAGATAGTTGTTCAAAACATGGGCGCAGTAGGGGATTTGTCGGTCCCTATGGAGGTTTCCACTGGAATTGGCACTTCTTGGGCCAGTGCCGGTCACTAAACCCATTGTTTTCTGGGCTTCGGTTTTGACCCAGCATTAGCGGGTGCCTATCCTTAGAAGGTTGCCATTTGCCCAAGGACAGACCTAGTTCCGCGGGATCCGCAAGGAAAGAATGCAACATCCGCACTATTTCTATCCGCATCGAGGCAATAACTTAATGACTGTCACTACTGACAAGAGCAACTTCTCCACCGTCGACGATTTCGCATCAGCCGAAGAATTTATGGCCGCAGTCGACGCCACAATTAAGCCTTTTAACGACGGAGACATCGTCGAAGGCATCGTAGTAAAAGTTAGTCGAGACGAAGTTCTCGTTGACATCGGCTACAAGACCGAAGGAATTATCCCTTCTCGCGAACTAAGCATCAAGCACGACATTGATCCCAACGAAGTTGTAACTGTTGGTGATGTTATTGAAGCTCTTGTTCTTCAGAAGGAAGATAAAGAAGGTCAACTAATTCTTTCCAAGAAGCGCGCACAGTACGAACGCGCTTGGGGATCAATCGAAAAGATCAAGGAAGAAGACGGCGTCGTTACCGGCACTGTCATTGAAGTCGTCAAGGGCGGCTTGATCATGGACATCGGTCTTCGCGGCTTCTTGCCAGCTTCACTTGTTGAAATGCGTCGCGTTCGCGACCTAGCGCCATACATTGGCAAGCAAATCGAAGCCAAGATCATCGAGCTAGACAAGAACCGCAACAATGTTGTGCTTTCTCGTCGCGCTTACCTAGAACAGTCACAGAGCGCTGTACGTCACGGCTTCTTGAATCAACTTGAAAAGGGACAGATCCGCAAGGGTGTTGTATCCAGCATTGTTAACTTCGGTGCCTTCGTTGATCTTGGTGGCGTAGACGGTCTAGTCCACGTTTCGGAACTTTCATGGGAGCACGTAGATCACCCATCAAAGGTTGTCGAAGTAGGCCAGGAAGTAACTGTTGAAGTTCTAGAAGTAGATTTCGATCGCGAACGCGTTTCGCTTTCTTTGAAGTCAACACAGGAAGATCCATGGCAGCACTTTGCTCGTACCCACACAATGGGTCAGGTAGTTCCAGGTGAAGTTACCAAGCTAGTTCCATTCGGTGCATTCGTTCGCGTTAGCGATGGCATTGAAGGCCTAGTTCACATCTCTGAACTTGCTGGTCGTCACGTAGAAATTCCAGAACAGGTTGTTCAGGTTGGTGACTCGACCTTCGTGAAGGTTATTGACATCGATCTAGAACGTCGTCGTATCTCACTTTCATTGCGCCAAGCAAACGAAGATGTAGATTCCGATGAAACCGATTCGTTCGATGCTGGCCTATATGGCATGAATCAGTATGACGAAAATGGAAACTACATCTATCCAGAAGGCTTCGACTCAGACACCAACGAATGGTTGCCAGGTCACGAAGAAAAGAAAGCCGAATGGGAAGCTCAGTACACTGCAGCTCACGCTAAGTGGGAAGCTCACAAGCTTGCTGTTGGTGAGTCAAAGAAGGCCGATGCAGCTGCTAACGCAGATGCCGAAGTTCCAACTTCTTACTCAGGCGAAACCACATCTGAAGGAACACTTTCAGATGATGCTGGCCTACAGGCACTAAGAACAGAATTGGCCGACAAAGCTGAATAATTCAAACTAGAA